>CAMWXQ010000331.1 GCA_947178235.1 uncultured Muribaculaceae bacterium | reverse complement strand
CGGCGGCTATCTGATTGAAGTGGACGTACTTGTCGACGGTGACGGTGTCGGTCGTCAGCTGACGCTTCACGACGGTCGGGGTGATTCCGTGCTCGCGGTAATAGTTCATCACATAGTTGGCGGCGATGAATGCGGGGACATACCCGCGCGTCTCGGCGGGCAGATAGGGGTAGATCTCCCAGAAGTCCTTCTTTACGCCGTTCTCCCCGCCCCCCGCGCGGCGCAGAGCCTTGTTGACATTGCCGGGGCCGCAGTTGTACGCCGCGATGGCGAGTGACCAGTCATCATAGATGTCATGCAGCTGTTTGAGATACTTGGCTGCGTTGCGCGACGACAGGCGCGGATCCCTGCGCTCGTCGACAAGCGAGTTCACCTCCATGCCGAGCCCCTTGGCCGTCGCGGGCATGAACTGCCACAGGCCGACGGCTCCCGCACGCGACACGGCATTGGGGTTGATGGCCGACTCGATGACGGGCAGATACTCGAGCTCGACGGGCATCCCCTGTTTGAGCAGTTCCTCCTCGAAGAAGCGTCCGTAGTAATTGTGCAGGGCCACCATGTCTGCCACCAGACCGCGCTTGCGCCCGACGTACATCTCGATGAAGTTGCCCACGATGCTGTTGTACGGCAGTTCGATGACGGTCGGGAGGCGTGTGAGGCGCTCCTGGTAGGTCGAGGGGGATGTCTGCGGCGACGCGCCGGTGTCGATTCCGGGCACGACGAAATTTTTGAGATAGAAATTCTCTTCGAGCTGACGGGTCTGGGTCTCGAAGCTCTCGGGGGCTATGATATTGTCGTCGGTGATCGAGTGGCGGATGTCGAGTATCGATGGCCCGGCCCACGCTGAGAGCGCGGTGCCGAGGGCGAGGGCGAGTGACAGGAGAGTCTGTTTCATTGTCGGGTTTCGGTATGATGTCTGCCGTGCGGGAGCGGAGGCGCCGCAGTCCCGCGCGGAGTGGTATTGATGGTTGTCAGAAGTTGATGGCCCAGCATAGGCCAACGCTCGGTTTGGAGCTGAGCGAGCGGATGCCGCCGTCCATGAGGGCGGGCGCGACATCCACCGAGAGGTTCGGCGAGATGTCGAAGTGGGCGAGCTGGGCGTCGACATAGGCGTCCACCATCGCCACGAGATAGACCCCGACCATACAGAGGATGCAGAGGTCGCGGTTGCGTCGGTAGTAGTTCTTGCGCGTGCGCAGGATGTTGGTGAGCCACGATCGGTCGAGGTCCTCCTCCTTGACCGTGGGGGCGAAGAAGTCCATGTAGCTCTTGGTCGTGGGGTCGTTGTCCATGATGTCCCCGTAGGCCGTGGTATAGTCGCGGAGCATGGTCGTGTTCCACTGGGTCGCGTAGCCGAGCCCCATGAAGGCACCCACGACTATCGGCAGTTTCCAGTAGCGGCGGTTGTAGAGCTGACCGAGCCCGGGGAAGAGCGCCGACATCCACACGGCCCTCGTGGGGTCGGGGTTGAAGGTGAAACCCTTGGGCCCCTCGTCGCCGAGCCCGGGGGCCTTGACGATGGCGAGGGTGTCGACCGGCATGACGATGAGCGAGTCGGTGGCCGCATAGAGGCTGTCGACGATCAGCGCCGTGGCATCCTCCCCCTCGGCGGCCGAGAGGGGTATCGAGTCTGGCAGCACGGCTTCGGGGAGAGCGGGACGCACGGGTCTCACGGGCTTCACGGGGCGGTGGGCGGGCTCTGCGGCAGGGTCAGTCGACGGAGTTTCGGAAAAAATGTTAAAAGGACACACCAGCGCCACGACGATGGCACAGGCGAGAGCGGCGAGCCGCCCTCCGAGGGTATGTCCGTATTTTTCGAACCTCATCGGCTGAGATAGTCTAATCTACTGATACTTAATGATTCAACCCCCTGCGGCGCACTATATCGCCGAGGGAGCGGTTGAGTGACTATTGTTTTGCAGTGTCAAAGATAGCAATTAATCTTTGAAGTTCATCGTCCCCGGCGAAGGCAAATGTGATTTTTCCCTTCCCGTTGGCGTCACACGACACCTTCACGGGGGTCGCGAAGCGGCGCGAGAGATGGTCTCTTAAAATATCAAAATCTTTGTTAGAAAACCTTTTATCCCCCTTCTTCTCATCGGCGCTGGCCTCGGCTGCGCTCTTCTCGGCCATATCCTTGACGAGCTCCTCGACGCGGCGCACCGAGAGGCCATCTTTCAGAATCTGTTTGTAGACCTTGATCTGCGAGGCGGCGTCGGGCAGCCCGAGCAGCGCCTTGGCGTGTCCCATGTCGATGCGCTTGGCCGACAGTCCGACCTGAACCTCGGATGGGAGGCGCAGCAGACGCATGAAGTTGGAGATCGTCGCGCGCTTCTTGCCGACGCGCTCCGAGAGGCGTTCCTGGGTCATACCCTCGACGTCGAGCAGTTTGCGGTACGTCAGCGCAACCTCGATCGGATTCAAGTCCTCGCGCTGGATATTCTCGATGAGGGCCATCTCCGTCAGCTGCGTCGCATCGGCCTGGCGGATATAGGCGGGGATGGTCGTGAGC
>CAMWXQ010000330.1 GCA_947178235.1 uncultured Muribaculaceae bacterium | reverse complement strand
CTTCGAGCGCCCCGACACCACCGAGGACGACGACCTCGAAGAAGAATGGGATGACGAAGAATGGGACGACGGCGAAGAGCCTGTCGACACCTTCGGATACGAGTACCTCGCCGGCAACGAAGACACCGACGGCGGCGAAGAGGACACAGACACCGACCGCGAAGCCTGATGGCCCGCCACAACCAAATCGGAGCCTGGGGCGAGCAGCTTGCACGAGACTGGCTGCTCGCCCGGGGCTTCGCCATATATGAACAGAACGCCCATGCGGGAGGCGTGGAGATAGACATCATCCTCATCATCGGCACCCCCGACACCTCCCACACCCTCTAATACATCCCCGACGCCTTCTTCCCCGGCGCTATATAAAACATACAGGGGGGCACATTCATATGAATGTGCCCCCTGTATGTTTGGATAGTTCTGTCAGAGCTTGACTTCGATCGGTTTGCCAGTGTATTTGACGGTCTTGGCCACGCGCATCGGGCTGTCGCCGGGGGTGCGTCCCGGTTTGGCCACAGCTATCTTGAAGCGGCGGTCGGCGAGCATCCCGGGGAACTCTCCGTTGCGCTCCCCGATGGTGAGCGTGCGGCGGCTGTCGTCCCACTTGAAATCGATGGTCGAGTATGCGCCCTTCTCATAGTTATAGTTGTCATTCTCGTCCTCGTAGAGCGTGAAAGTGCCGTCGGCTCCGGGATAAACACGGATTTCGAGATTGTCCCACGGCTTCTCGTTCGAATACTGGACCTCGGGACCGAAGGGGAGGATAGAGCCTGCGCGGACATACACGGGGAGGATGTCGCGGGTGACGGTGCGGGTGACGGTCTGTCCGCCGCGGGTGCGCTCGTTGGTCCAGAAATCCCACCACTCTGTCCCCTCGGGGAGATAGACCTCCCACTCGCCGACGCCGGGCGCAGTCACTGGGGAGACAAGCAGCGACTTGCCGAACATATATTCGCCTCCGCGGTCATACACGGCGCGGTCCGAGGTGAAGTCGATCATCAGCGGACGGATGAAGAGGTCATTCCCCTCCGACACATCCCACGACGTACTGTATATGTAGGGGAGCAGGCGGTAGCGGAGCTTGATCATCCGCTCCAAGGCGTCGAAGTCGGCGTCGCCGCGCTTGCCGTAGTGCCACAGTTCGCGGGGAGCACCCGTGCCGTGCGAGCGCATCATCGGGCAGAACGTGCCGAACTGCATCCAACGTATATAGAGCTCGGGGAAACCCTCCTTGATCTTGCGGTTCTCGTCGAGCCAATGGCCCGAATAGTAGCCGCCGATGTCACTGTTCCAGTTGGGGATACCCATGAGGGCATAGTGCTGGGCACCGGGGACATGCGCGGCGAGCGTATTCCATGTCGACTGCACGTCTCCGCTCCATGTGTTCGATCCGTAGCGCTGCTGACCGATGAATCCCGAGCGGGTGAGGATGACGACGCGCTTCGATTGATCAGCCTCCTTCTGATGGGTCGCTATGCCCTTGTTGTGCATCAGCGAGTATGCGTTCTTGACGTTGCGGTATGTGCCGCGGGCGGTGGGCAGCAGATAGTCCGAGGGCTTCGGGTTCACATGGTCCGGCTCGGTCGAGTCGAGCCACCATCCGTCATTGCCGATGTAGCTGTAAATGCCCTTGTCGAGATACTTCCAGTATATGTCGCGGGCCTCGTCGCTGTACACGTCATAGGGATGCGCACCGCTCTCCCCGGGGAATGTGCTGAAGGGCAGAATCTCACCCTTGGCGTCGAGTTCCTTGTACTGCGGGGTCTTGGGGCCGATGCCGGGCCATGCGACGATCATGAGCTTGGCGTTGAGATCATGTATGTCGTCTGTCCACTTCACGGGGTCGGGAAAGCGCACGGGGTCGAAGCTGAATGAGTTCCACGCGCTGTCCGTATGGTTGTACTGGGGCCAGTAGCGCCAATCCTGTACCATGCAGTCGACAGGGACAGCCATGCTGCGGTACTTTTTGAGCGCGTCGAGCAGCTGGTCCTGGGTATTGTACTGACACCACGACTGGAAGAATCCGTAGGCCCACAGGGGGAGCATCGGAGCCTTCCCCGTGAGGTTGCGGAGGTTAGAGATGACCTCGGCGGGACGCGGTCCGTAGATGAAGTAGTAGTCCGCATTGTCCCCGAGCGCATCATAGGTCAGCCCCTGCGGAGTATCAGAGAGGTCGGAGATCGAATAGTTGTCCCAGTAGACGCCATAACCCTTGGTGGGCGAGATGAAGTAGGGCGAGTATGTGAAACCATTCTCGTTCTGCAAATGGTATGTCGACCCGCGGCGGTCGAATCGGCCGTCCATTACCTGGCCTATGCCGTAGATAGGCTCGTCATCGTCGAGCACGAACGAGGTCCTAACCTTGTATGTCGGCTTCCCGGGGACGGAGTTCTCGGGCACGAACTCGGTGCCGTAATCCTTGTCGAGCAGCAGGCGCTGTCCGCGGCGGTCGAGAAATTCGACCCCTGAGGTGGCGAGATTCACGCGCACCATGAGGCTGTCCGATGTGAGGGTG
>CAMWXQ010000329.1 GCA_947178235.1 uncultured Muribaculaceae bacterium | reverse complement strand
CCCCTCGACACCCCTGGGAAACATACCATCACCATCGACCGCAGCGCCGACCTCAAAGCCTCGCCAACGGGTGAGACCCGCAAGGAGGGCCCCGTGACCTTCACCGAGATGGCCGCCGGACCGCTGCTCTGGTGGGAGGCATCCACCGAGGCCATTCCCTCGATATTCCCCGCGCTCACCCCCGACTTCAAGGATGTAGACCGCTCGAAGCTCGAGATGCTCACCCTCGGCGAGACGCTCACCGGCTCGTTGCCCGAGCTCTTCAACAACAAGTATCTCTCGCCCCGCCCCGAGGTCACCACGCTCCAACTCCCCGTCCAGGGCATCGGCGAGTGGTGTCACCCGACCGCGACATTCGAGATTGATGACACTGGCTTCCGCGAACTCCTTGCCGAGAACGGCGACGTGCTCACGACCCCCAAGGAGATCGGCGTGGAATTCCGCGTCCCCTCCGAGGGCAACAATGTGGCTTTCACCTCGCTCTGGGACAACTACCCCGACTCGCTCACCATCCCCCTCTCGGGCGAGGCCTCACATATATATCTGTTGATGGCCGGTACGACCAACCATATGCAGTGGGGCATGGAGAACGCCCGCCTCACGGCCCGCTACACCGACGGCTCGACCTCTGAGCTCCCCCTCATCAATCCCCTCAACTGGGCACCTATCGAGCAGGATTTCTTCACCGACGGCTATGCATACTCCCAGCCGCTCGGCGCCGAGGCCCCGCTGCGCGTCAGCTTCGATGACCTCCTCGTGAGCCGCAACATCCTCGACAGCCGTGCCGGCAAGCCGATGCCCATCGACCCGGGCATGGAACTCGGGCTCGTGCGTGGCCGTGAGCTCAAAAACGGCGCCGGTGTCCTCGTGGATTTCCCCACAGACCCCTCCAAGACCCTCGAATCCCTCACCCTCACAACCCTCTCGCACGATGTCGTCACCGGCATCATGGCCATAACCCTCCAACGTCCATGAAAAAGTATATTGCACCCCTGCTTCTGCTCCCCGCGCTCGCCGCGTCTGCCGATACGCAGGTCCGAACCAACGTGAAGCCCTCCGGCCCGACCGACTGGTACGAGGTCAAGACCGAGAACCGACCCTTCGTGCGGTGGTGGTGGCTCGGCAGCGCCGTCGACCCCGAGGGTATCACCTACAACCTCTCCGAATTTGCCCGCCAGGGTCTCGGTGGCACCGAGATTACTCCCATCTATGGTGTACAGGGCAATGAGGCCAACGACATACCCTATCTCTCGGACCGGTGGATGGATATGCTCCACCACACCAACGCCGAGAGCCGCCGCCTCGGGTTGCAGGTGGATATGAACAATGGTACGGGTTGGCCCTTCGGCGGCCCCGAGGTGACCGTGGCCGAGAGCGCACGCAAGCACATCACCGAGAAGTTCACAGTCCCCGGTGGCAGCCGTCTTAATGTCCCCCTCCTACCCAAGGATGAGAAGCAGCGCAAAGTCGCCACTCTACAAGCCGTACAGGCCGTGCGCGGCGACCGTCGCATCAACCTCACCAAGAAGGTCAAGGCCGACGGCACACTCGACTGGAAGGCCCCGAAGGGTGAACCCTGGACCATCTATGCCCTCTTCTGCGGCCGCACGTTCCAGAAGGTCAAGCGCGCTGCCCCCGGTGGAGAGGGTTATGTCATCAACCACTATGACAGCACCGCCGTCAAGAAGTATCTCGACCGCTTCGACCGCGCCTTCGCAGGCCGCGAGGTCGATATGCCCAATACATTCTTCAACGACTCATACGAGGTCTACGGCGCCGACTGGACCGAGGGTGTCCTCGATCAGTTCTACAAGGATCACGGCTATCGTCTCGAAGACTACCTGCCCGAATTCGAGGGGGACGGCGGCCACACCGAACTGCGCGGGCGCATCGTGAGCGACTACCGCCGTACCCTCGCCGGGATGCTCACCGACAACTTCACACGCGTGTGGACCGACTGGGCCCACCGCCACAATGCCCGCATCCGCAATCAGAGCCACGGCTCGCCCGCCAATATCCTCGACCTCTACGCCATCGTCGACATCCCCGAGTGCGAGTCGTTCGGACAGACCCACTTCGACATCCCCGGGCTGCACGAGACCGGCCCCATCCGCGAGGGTGACGCAGGCCCCTCCCTGCTCAAGCTCGCCTCGTCGGGCGCGCACCTCGCCGACAAACCGATTGTCTCGGCCGAGGCTCTGACATGGCTCACCGAGCACTTCCGCACACCGATGTCGCGTTGCAAACCCGAGCTCGACCAGCTCTTCGCCTCGGGCGTCAACCATGTCTACTTCCACGGCGCACCCTACTCCCCCGCGGGCTCCGAGTTCCCCGGATGGATGTTCTATGCAGCCATCAACGTCTCACCCACCGCTGCGATGTGGGAGAACTCTCACGCGATGTTCGACTACATCGCGCGCACCCAGAGCTTCCTCACCCAGGGCGAGCCCGATGCCGACGTGCTGATGTTCTTCCCCCACGACGACATCCTCCACCGTCAGGACGGCAACCCCTATCTGATG
>CAMWXQ010000328.1 GCA_947178235.1 uncultured Muribaculaceae bacterium | reverse complement strand
ACCTTCGGCAATCACATCAGCCTCTTCTGCCTCCTTATGACAGCCACCAACATCATCTACACCTACACCACCCAGCAGAGCCAGGGCGCATCGATGCCCGGAATGAAGTGGATGATGTACCTGATGCCGCTGATGTTCCTCTTCATCTTCAACAACTACGCCGCAGGCCTCAGCTACTACTACTTCCTCTCGCTGCTCATCACCATCATCCTCACCTACACCTTCCGCCACGTAGTCTCCGAGGAGAAGATGCGCGCCAAGATGGCCGCCCAGGCCAAGAAGCCCAAGAAGAAGGGCTGGATGGCCTCGAAGCTCGAAGAGATGCAGAAGCAGCAGGAAGCCATGCTCCGCGAGCAACAGCGCCGCCAGGGCAAAGGCAAAAGGTAAAGAATCCCATGAATTCTGAATTCGGAATTTTGAATTCGGAATCGAGATTATATGACTTCTAAGCCATATATTCCCACCTCCAAAAAATTTCCCATTCAAAATTCAAAATCCCCAATACACAGATGACTCTCCGATCTATCATACTCACCGCCGTCGGCCTCCTGTCCACCCTCATGTGCAGGGGTGCCGACGTCGTGCTCACGGGGCCCGTCGACGCTGCCGCGCTCAACGCCGTCGCCGCCTCGGGCCAGACCATCGGCACCCTCGACCTCTCGGGGGCCGAGATCGTGGCCTATGACGGCCCGCGCCTCGTCGCCAACCTAACCCACTCTCCCGCGGGTGTCCTCCCCGCCTATGTCCTCAGCGGTCTCCATGCCTCGCGCATCCTGCTCCCCTCGGGGCTCACGGCCATCGCCGACGGCGCCCTCATGGGCTCGGACATCGAGGAGGTCACCATCCCCGCCTCTTGCGACTCCATAGGCCGCGGGGCCTTCGCCTCATGCACGCGTCTCAAATCAGTCACCATCCCAGCCACCGCCCGACGCCTCGGCACCCACATCTTCGCGCGGTGCACGGCTCTCTCGTCGGCCACGGTGATGGCTCCAGTGGTACCCGCCTCGACCTTCGCGGGATGCACGGCCCTCTCCACCCTCACACTCGGGCCCAAGGTCAAGACCATCGGTGCTGACGCCTTCAACGAGTGTCGGTCGCTCACATCCGTCGGCTTCCCGACGGGACTCACCGGGATCGGTGCGGGAGCCTTCGGCCACAGCGGACTCCGCGACGTCGACCTCTCGGTGTGCCACAGCCTCACCTCGATCGGGTCCGAAGCCTTTGCCTACTGCCCCGCCCTAACCTCGGCCTCGCTCCCCGCATCGGCCACGCATATCGGCACAGGGCTTTTCTTCGACTCCACCTCACTGGCCGACGTCACCCTCCCCACGTCGCTCACCACCATCCCCGCCCTCACCCTCAAAGGGACCGCCGGACCGAGATACGCCACCGACCTCATCCACGAGGGTGTCGACTCGATCGGGGCCCTCGCCCTCGCCGGGATGGACGCCACGCGCTACCTTACCCTCCCCTCGACCCTCTCCCACATTGCCGACGAGGGGCTCGCGGGCATGACCTCGCTCAGCACCCTCGACGTATCCCCGCTCGAACAAGTCCCCGCTCTCGGCGCGGATGTCTTCGACGGCATAGACCAGCCGAAGGTCACCCTCTACACCTCCGAGGATATGGCCGACATCTTCATGGCCGCCCCCCAGTGGCGCGAGTTCAAGATTTCGTCGAGCGAGACCACCCTCGACCAGAACATCACTCCCGGCAAGGGCACGGTGCGCGTACGCTTTGACGGCACCCTCCTGCGCGCAGCGAGCGAATACGGCATCGCCTCGGCCCGTCTCTACGACCTCTCGGGCCACCTCGTCGGGAGCGCAACCCCCGCCGTACCCGCCGCCGAAGTCACCATCGAGACCTCGGCCCAGGCCTCGCCACTCTTCATTCTCACCGTCACCCTCGCCGACGGCGCCGAGACCTCGGTCAAGCTCGTACGATAGAGTTGAGAGTTGAAAGAATATTTATCCTAACCTCCGATACCTCTGATAACCCCCTACTACCATGGGAAAGAATAAGTTGAAGAAATTCGCCGAGATGGAGACCCTCCCCAACGTCCACCAGTACCCCTTTGCGGCGCTGCGCGACGGCATCGTCTGCCCATGCCGCGGCGTCTGGGCTCCCGAGGTGTTCCACAACTCCAATCCCATCACCCTCGAACTCGGGTGTGGCAAGGGTGAGTATGCCGTCGGGATGGGACGATCATACCCCGACCGCAACTTCATCGGCATCGACATCAAGGGTGCCCGTATGTGGACCGGGGCCAAGGAGGCCCATGCCGAAGGGCTCTCGAACGTCGCCTTCCTGCGCACATCCATCCACCTGCTCCCCGAGTTCTTCGCCCCCGCCGAGGTCTCGGAGATATGGATAACCTTCCCCGACCCGCAGATGAAGAAGGTGAACAAGCGCCTCACCGGCACTCACTTCCTCGACATCTACCGCAAGGTCCTCGCCCCCGGCGGTGTCATACGTCTCAAAACAGACTCCCCCTTCCTCTACGCTTACACGATGGCGATGATCGAGCACAAC
>CAMWXQ010000327.1 GCA_947178235.1 uncultured Muribaculaceae bacterium | reverse complement strand
CCCCCACACGGCGCACCCCACCATGCAACGTCCCCTGCATCTCATCCCCGCCATGCTCCTCGCCTGTCTCCTCGCCATCGCGGCAGGATGCGGCAGGGGCGGACGCGACTACAGCCGATGGACCCACCTCCCTGCCGAGGGGTGGGCCTACGGCGATACCCTCATGCTCGTCCCCGCCGACACGGCCCTCGCCGACAACGACTCGCTCGTCAGTCGCCCCCTGCGCCTCGGCGTCGTGCATACATCGGCCTACCCGTACTCCAACCTGTGGCTCGAAGTCACCTACCGCGGCGACCATAAGGTCTACCGCGACACGGTCAACCTCACCCTGGCCGACGTCTACGGGCGATGGATAGGCAAGGGGTTCGGCTCGTACTATCAGCGCGAGGTACTCCTCACCCCAGAGGCCGACATCGACGTCCGGCGGCCCGTCGCCGTCCGCCACATCATGCGGCTCGACACCCTCCGCCACATCGACCGCATCGGGATTTCGGTGGAGGAATAAAAAAATCAATCGGGGGCGCAGTTCGCTGCGCCCCCGATTATTATGGGGATAGCTATGATAGCTATACGAATCAATCCTCAATCACTTCCAGTGCCCCGGTGAGGGAGTCCATGATGTATCCGGCGACGCGGATGTCCTTGGGCATGAGGGGATGATTGGACACGAGGTCGACCGTCTCGCGGATGGCGTCGTGGGTGTCGGTGAATCCGTGTAGCCAGCTGTCGAGGTCGATGCCACAGTGCTTCATCAGCGAGATATGCTCCTCGTCGACGCCGCGCTCCTTCATCATATGGAGCATCTCGCGGGCATCCATTCCTTGGACGCCACAGCCCGTGTGGCCGATGATCATCACCTCGTTGACCCCGAGCTCGTAGACCGCAACGAGCAGCGAGCGCATCGTCGAGTCGAAGGGATTGGTGATGGTCGCCCCTGCATTCTTGATGATCTTCACGTCGCCGTTCTTGAATCCGAGCGCGGCGGGGAGCAGCTCGACGAGGCGTGTATCCATACAGGTCACGATCGCAATCTTCTTGTCGGGGTACTTCGAAGTCTCATACTTGCGGTAACCCTCCGAGGCCACGAACTCGCGGTTGTGGCGCAGAATTTCGTCTATCATAAGTCAATAAGGCAGATTAATGGTTCAAGTCCGGTTGAGAAATGCGACGCATATAATCCTGGGGGTCAGTTATTGTTGAGCTTCTTTGTGGCTACGCCGTCGCGCAGCTCGATGTAGAGCCCCTTGGGGGCTGTCTCGTGCTGACGGCCATAGAGGTCGAAAAACTCAACGTCCGATGTCTGATCGGCCACCGCGGGATGGAGCGACGAGTATGCGGCATATTGCTCATATTCGAGGCTCGACATGATGAAGGAGCCGATACCCTTCCCCTCGTTTGAGACGACGGTGACGTCGCTGCCGTCGAGATAGTAGTCAGCCGTACCGTTGCGCTGGCGGTTGTTGGAGGGGCCGAGGCCAGCCGAGCGGCAAATCTTGTTGATGTCAACGCCGCCGTTTTTCTCGGTGATGAATGTAGCTATCAGTCCGTCGTAGGCCTTCTGAGCCACGGGGCCGAACTCGGCCTGATCGAGCAGGCCGAGCCTCATCCCCTTGAACAGGGCATAGGTGAACATCGAGGAGGCCGACGCTTCGAGGTAATTGTGTCTGCCACCCGCGCTCACAAACGAGTCATCGTATTGGAGGAGCTGATACCACACACCGCTCTTCGGGTCCTGCCAGCGGCGGATGCCGTCGGCCACCTGGGCGAAGATCTGGGCGATCGCCGCGTAGTCGGGATGCTCGCGGGGCATCATCCCGAGGACATCGACCAGGGCGGCTGCGTACCATCCCATACCGCGCCCCCAGAACTCCTTGCTGCAACCCTTGAATGGGTCTGACGTGTTGGCCCAGAACGAGTTGGAGTCCGAGGGTTTGGCGCTCCAACCATGATAGTTGAGCGACTTCTGGGCATCATAGGTGTGGCTGTGTATGGTGGTGAACTGCAAGGCGATGTCGGCCCAAGCCTCGTTGTCGTCCGGGGCGAACATCGAGAGGTACTCGGCATAGAAGGCCGCGCCCATATAGAGGCCGTCGAGCCACATCTGATAGGGGTACGAGTCCTTGTGGATGAATCCGTTCTTGCCCTCGTCGATGGTGATGCGCTTGTAGTCGTTTCGGAGATACTTGTAGAGGTACTCGGCAGCCACGCGATAGCGCTCGGCGTCGGCGGGATTCGACGCAGCAGCCTCGTGGGTGTAGAGGTCGAGCAGAACCTTGCCTGAGGCGATGTTGTCGAGGCTACCCTTCTTGAAGTTGTAGAAGTTCCCTTTGGAGTCGATGGCATTGTCGGCATAGGTCTTGCACCACGCATAGGCCTGCTCCGAGAGGGCGTCATCGGGATATTGGGCGGTGTACATGAGGATGGTCTTTGCCACGAGGCCGCTGACGTAGTCCCACGACTTGTCGGCGGACCATTCCTTGCCGTGAGACTGAATCATGGATGCAGAATACCTGCGGGTCTGCGCCGTGGCCGACAGACAAAGG
>CAMWXQ010000326.1 GCA_947178235.1 uncultured Muribaculaceae bacterium | reverse complement strand
ATCAAATAGTTCGTGGCATAGATGCATAGCCATGCGAAGATTGTACAGAACAAGGCGCAGGCGAGAGCCTGGTTGGTCCACGCAAAGTATCTCCAAACTACATCGAAGTCGATGAGGGTGATGCCGTAGCCGATAGCGAAGATGGGTATGCAGATGAGGAAGCGTTTGAGGATCGGACGCTGGTCGAGCGAGAAGATGTCGGCAATGATGAGGCGCGCGCTGCGGAAGGCAGTGTCGCCCGAGGTGATGGGGGCGGCGACTACGCCGAGCAGGGCGAGGATTGCACCGACCTTGCCGAGAGTCGAGCGTGAAATCACATCGACGGCCCACGCGGCATTACCTCCATGTTCGGCGAGATTCTCACCGAGACCTGTCGGGCCGTGGAAGAAGGCCATGGCGATCGCGGCCCATATGAGGGCAATGACACTCTCCGAGATCATCGAGCCGTAGAATACCGAACGGCACTTCTTCTCCGAAGTGACGCAACGGGCCATCAGCGGCGACTGGGTGGCGTGGAAGCCCGAGATTGCCCCGCAGGCAATGGTGATGAAGAGGGTCGGGATAATCGGGAGCTTCTCGGGATCAAGTTGGAAATTGTGGAGCGTAGTGAGTTCGGGAATCTCGTAGGTACCCGAGAAGAGGACAATGAGGAGGCCGGCGGCCATGGCGATGAGTGCAACGCCGAACACGGGATAGAGCTTGCCGATGACCTTATCGACAGGGAGCATAGTGGCGAGAACGTAGTAGGCAAGTATCAGCCATACCCAAATATTCTGTGACACGGACGGAACCATTGTCCCGAGCAGAGCAGCAGGGCTCAGGATGAAGACACTGCCAACAAGAATGAGCAGACCGATGGAGAAGATTCGCACAACAGCCCTCGTGCCGAGGCCGAGGTAAGCACCGATCACTTCGGGAAGACTCTTGCCGTCATGGCGCACGATGAGGATGCCCGAGAAGTAGTCGTGCATGGCGCCGAAGAAGATGCCGCCGAGTGTAATCCACAGGAAGGCGACCGGACCGAAACACGCTCCGAGGATCGCGCCAAAAATCGGGCCTGTACCAGCGATGTTGAGGAGCTGGATCAGAAAGACCCTCCAACGCGGGAGAGCTATGTAGTCCACGCCGTCGGCCATGCGCTCGCAGGGGGTCGGGCGCGAGTCATCGGCACCCGCCACACGTTCGAGATAGCGGCCATAGGTGAAATAGGCCGTCACGAGCAGGGCCAGACAAATCACAAAGGTTATCATGAGAGGTATGAAATTGGTTAGAGAGGTTGGTTCAGATTCTTATATATAAATAGGTGTACTCAGAAGTACCAGGGATGGTCGGCAATCTGCCATATTCCATCCGTGCCAATCATGCCGTCGATGCGTGATGCACCACGGTAGATACGGGCCGAGAAATCGGGGTCATCGGGGCTCATATGGTTGGTCTTGACACGACCCGAGGAGTGAATATAACGGCCGTCACGATCGTAGACGGCCACATGGGTGATTCGTCCGTCGGGCACCGAACTGAAAAAGAGCAGGTCACCCTCGCGGAGCGCATCGGTATCCTCGGGAGAGATTCGGCGGCCAATACCAATCTGGTCGCGCGCATCGCGGAGCGTGAGGACGCCACGACCATAAAGGGCAAACCGCACGAGGCCGGAGCAGTCGACATTCTTGCCCGACGCGCCGCCCCAGAGATAAGGCGCACCCATGAGGGTGTAGCACCGCTCGACCATCTCGGCTGGTATGTAAGGGGTCGAGGCCCACTGCTCGATTGGCACGATAGCTTCGGAACTTATCCACCCCGAACGTCCGTCCGGAAGTGATACATGCGTGAAGCGTCCTGCGGATTTAACCCCTTCGAGAATAGAGCCGTTGACAGTCTGCGACACAATCCCGCGCGGAGAGAGGTCGAGGGTGTCGGCAAAAATCTTAGGTTCGTCCAATGAGGTGACCGTCACTCTCGGGGCACGACGCCAGCGGAGCATATCAGACTGGCTGAGGCGGTGGAGATTCGAGATGTTCACGAAACCCTCGTAGCGGTCGGGGCCCTGGACACGCAGCCACTCCTCGCCGTCTTCGAGCACAAGCATGGGTGTGCCCATGACAGCCTGGGAGGATAGTTCGGAAGCATTGGCCTTACCCCCACGGATACACGCCACGGGGATATTGACGAGGACCCATAGGGAGTCTTGTGCTATACCGAGGAGCGAAGAGATTGACAATAAAAGTATTGAAAGGGAAAATCGCATAAACATACAACGTGTGGGAGAGACGGTTTATTAAGCGATACGGAACAAATTTTTGGCGTTCCAAGTAGTAAGCCGAGCGATTTCATCAACCGACATACCGAGTATCCCGGCGACGAATGCGGCGGTGTGTGCCACATAAGCACTCTCGTTGCGCTTGCCTCGCTTTGGAACCGGGGCAAGGTATGGCGAATCGGTTTCGAGCAGAAGCCTGTCGGCTGGAATGTAAGGGAGGGTGTCGGGGAGGGTCGATTTCTTGAAAGTGACTATACCGTTGATGCCGAAATAGAAATCGCCGATCTC
>CAMWXQ010000325.1 GCA_947178235.1 uncultured Muribaculaceae bacterium | reverse complement strand
CCGCAAGTTATTGAAATGAACGGCTTTTGTGTCCTACTTTTCAGATAGTTTACGAGAATACAGTTGGGCTTTGGCGAGGGTTTCGGGGCGGCCGATGTCGATCCATGTGTAGTCCTCGGTGGGGATATAGGCCATGTATCGGTTTGCGGCACAGGAATCTGTGTAGAACGGGGTCATGGAGAAAACCTCCTTGCCGTACCGCTCCAAGTCGCCGAGGAGCGAGGGGGAGATGATATGGATTCCCCCGAATGACATAGGTGTCACCGCCGCGGGCAGCTCGGCAGGGGCCTTGACCTCGCCGGTCTTGCGGTTTATCCACCCGCACATCCTACCTTCGGTGTCGAAGAGCAACCCTCGCGAGGATGGACGCGTCGGCGATACGAGCAGTGTCGCATCAGCACCAGTGGAGAGATGACGGTCGAGCATTTCGGCGATGGGGAAGTCGGTGAGTATGTCGGCATTGTACAGCATCACGGGCTCATCACCTCTCAGCAGGGGCGCAGCCTTCACTACCCCACCACCCGTGTCAAGCAGCAGCTCGGACTCATCACTGAGAGATACCCCCTCGGCGAGATCGGGACGAGAGTCGAGGAACTCCCTTATCTTGACTGCATGGTGGTGGATGTTCACGACAATCTCCCCTACCCCCGCATCGCGCAGACGGCGGATGACCCTTTCGAGCATCGGTACACCACCGACCTCAATGAGCGCTTTGGGACAGTGGTCCGTGAGCGGGGCGAGACGTGTTCCGAGCCCCGCGGCGAAAATCATTGCTTTCATAGGCGCGAGACTATGCGGCGTTCGCGGTGTGTGAGGATGACATCTATCTGCGGATACTTGGCTTTGAGATGCTCGGCCATGTGCTGGGCCGAGTAGACACTGCGATGGCGTCCGCCTGTACATCCGAAGTTGACCATGAGCGACTCGAAGCCACGCGAGAGATAGTTGTCGACGGCACTGTCGACGAGAGAATAACACTCGCCGAGGAATCGCTGAATCTCACCGCGGCTTTCGAGAAATTCAATCACAGGAGCATCGAGACCCGTGAGCGGTTTGTATTCATCATATCTCCCGGGGTTGTCCATCGCGCGGCAGTCGAATACAAATCCCCCGCCGTTGCCCGAGGGGTCCAACGGAATTCCTTTCTTGAAAGAGAAACTGCTGACACGAACCGTGAGCCGTCCCGGGGTAGCCTTTTCGATTGAGAGCGGCGGACGTTCTACTACGACGGCGAGTACGCGACGGAGCTCGGCGAGCGCAGGGTCGGCAAGAACCTCGGAACTGTCGAGCAATGCTTTGAGATTGGCGAGCGCCTGGGGGATGCTTGCGATGAAGTGTGCCTTTCCCTGTACAAGCCCGCGGAAGCCATAGGCACCGAGGACTTGTAGCGTGCGCAGAAGCACCATCATATCCAACTGGCTCGCCCAATCGGAGGGAACAGGGCGCAGCCGTGTGAGGGCATCGGTATAGACCGCGACCAACCGATCGCGCTCCTCGGGGGTGAAACCGGCCTTTGCCTGCCAAAGGAAGGAGGCAACGTCGTAAGCGAGTGGCCCACGGCGCGCGCCCTGAAAGTCGATGAACCACGGCGCTCCATCCTTGACCATCACATTGCGGCTCTGGAAATCTCTGAGCATCAATCCACCACCCTCTCCACGGCCAATCTCCTCGGTGGCTGTGGCCAGACGGCGGAAAGCTTCTTCGAGCAGTGGCTCGCTGTAAGCGATTTCGAGCGGATTTAGGTAGGAGTATTTGAAATAGTTGAGATCCCACATGACCGCCTGAGCGTCAAAGGCAGGGACAGGGAAACATCGGCTCCAATCCATCCCCTCGGCGCCGCGGACCTGTACGGCAGGGAGGGCGCGCAGCGTCTCCTCGACGAGTGCCGTATCGTCGAGACAACTGAACAATGCCGTGTCGCCGAGATCGGTCTGCAAATAGCACATTGCATCCTCGCTGACGGCCACGACCCTCGGGACAGGCAGATTCTTGGATGCAAGGTGGCGGGAGAGATATATGAACGCCTCATTCTCGGCGCGGTTGGTGCCGATGACGCCGACGGCCTGCTCGGGCCCCGTGAGGCGGTAATATCGGCGGGAGGAACCCGCGGGGGTGAGTGGTCTGACATCCAGAGGCTGAACGCCGGCCCATTGCTCGTATAATTGTTCGAGTGTTGTCATCATTGTTGTTTTGCTGAGACAAAAATACACATTTCCACTCTCATTTCCCACACCCGAAGCAACTCTTTTGAAAAAAGATTACTAATTTTGTAGAATCATGCAGAATCCCGAGATAACCAACTCCATAATCAAGCGCGTGACCTCGCTCGATACACGCAAGGGCCGTCGCACCGAAGGTCTCTTCAAGGCCGAGGGCACCAAGTGTGTCCTTGACACCCTCCCCCACTTCACACTCGAAGCCCTATATGCAACCCACGAGTGGCTCGCTGACCATCCTCTCCCTGCAGACAAGGCGGACAAGGCTGTCGAAGCGGGCAAAGGTCAGCTAGGAAAGCTGTCGGGGATGGTCAGCCCCCCCGCTGTCATAGC
>CAMWXQ010000324.1 GCA_947178235.1 uncultured Muribaculaceae bacterium | reverse complement strand
CGGATTGGAGGCTGTTATCAACATCATCTTCCAGTGTCTCCCCGTATCGCCCCTCGTCCTCTTCTTCCTCCCGTGCTACGTTGCCCTGGTCCAGTACAAGGGTGTGGCCTTCATGCGTGTGCGGCCCGAGCAGCAGGGGCTCTTCATGCTCCTTGCCATCTTCGGGGTGCTCCTGCCTCCGTACATATTCTATTACATCTTCTCCTCAATACTCTGATACGCCCATGTCACGCAACAATATACGACACAAGGAAGTAAACATCAAGAACAAGCGCGCAACCTTCGACTATGCCATCGGCGACACCTACACGGCGGGCATCGTCTTGACGGGCACCGAGATAAAGTCTATCCGCGACGGCAAAGCGTCACTGGCCGACACATTCTGTTTCATCGAGCGCGGCGAGGTATGGGTCAAGAATATGTACATCGCCGAATACTTTTACGGCTCGTACAACAACCACACGGCGCGCCGCGACCGCAAACTGCTGCTCAACCGCAAGGAGATCTCCAAGCTCGAAAAGACAGGCAAGGAAGCCGGCTTCACCATCGTGCCGCTGCGCCTCTTCATCAACGACCGCGGCCTGGCAAAACTCGTCATCGGCGTCGCCCGAGGCAAGAAAGAATTCGACAAACGACAGAGCATCAAGGAACGCGAAAGCAAACGCGACCTCGCCCGCGTGATGCAGAAGTGATTCCCCGCCCTGCGAAACACAAATCATCGAAAGAAGGGAGGCAAACAGAAGAAGAAGAATAGGAACTCTCAGGAACATGAGAGTTAAACCACTCAATGTTTCGACTGAGTGCTGTTTTTATTCTGTCTGCTCTGAGGTCCGCGGTTTGGGAGGGATCTTCATTCCATCTCTTACAATCGTTGGCCCAAGCGGCTGCAAGAGGGAGCACCGTGGCGTCTATATAATCATAGATTTCCGCGAGTCTTGACGGATAGATTTCGCGCCACACATTCGAAACGCTCTTGCAAAAACTATCATACTTAATGATTTCACCAATCCAATGTGGAGTAAAACCATAGTGAACTTTCATTTTGAAAGTGTAGTCAGTTTTCTCCCTATTGTAGCATACCAGATCCCAAATAGGACCGGCTTCCCACTTCGAGTCATCTGACAAGTCTTTATACAGATAAAAACTACCATGAAAACCATCCGGATTGTCCATCACCTCTTGAATTATAAAGAAACGAGCCATACTCTCAACATCTATATATTTTTCCCATTTATTAGAGGTCTTATCAGAAGAATATATTGATGAATTTATGGACTTGAACTCATTTGTGAGCCATTGCAATTGTATATCTGACAAATTCTCGGGCGAATGATAACGCAAAGTAAGATTCCATCGACTACATTCAGAGATGGTAATCTGACATTCATCACGATAATTATCCACTTCAACAAGCCATCCACCACTTATCAAATACGGATCTGTCTCCTTATCCTTTTGCTCGTAGATATTCACACGGTTCTTATCTATGCGGATTGTTTCCGTAAGAAAATAAAGTCCGATGTAGTCACCGTTCAACACAACCTCAATCGGTCTGAAACTCGGGGTCCAAGGCATATCAAGAAGTTTGCCTAACTGCAAGCCAGCCACTGTATTTTCGGTAGGTTTTAGCAATGCCCAATGCTTGTTTTTAGGCATTCCCATTATCGCCGTCTTTTCCCCCAGTTTTAGCTTATAAGGCTTTTTAGCACCCTTCCATGAAGAATGACCTCTGCCACGTATCTTCATCGGTAACGGATCTGCCTCTGTACCGAGGGATTCGACACCTTCTATACCCATAGGGTCAAGCCAATAGAACGCGTCCAAATATATTTGTTTAGAAACGATGGGCGCATGGTTTTTGGTCTCGATATACAGAACTGGTAAGGTACCTGAAACTGAAATTTCTGACAATACAGGAGCCATGATAGCTTCGGGATCGGCTTCACACGACACCAAAACCAGCGAAGTCAATAAGACGATGATTTTCCTTAATAATCTACACATATACGAGGTATGCTTCTTTGCCTTGATTCAATTATCTTGCACAAAGTTACAGACGACAAAAATAAAAACTCTCAACATATGTTGAGAGTTAAGCAATTTAACACTATTAGTAGTTATTTTTTCTTAGCCTACTCAAATGAGTGGGGGTTATGTTAAGAAAAGAAGCAATGTCTTTAAGTGGGAAAATCGAAAAAATGCCTTTGTGTTTTTCGACAAGTTCATCATATCGTTCTTTTGCGGATTTTATATATAGGTCGATATATCGATTATATGTGGTATCGAAAAGAGCCACACTGCTTTCGGAGATAACCCTGCATAATTCTGCATCCGACTTCATCAAAGCGCGTATTTCCCTTGAAGAGATACAATAAATCTCGCATGGAGTCACTGCAACTATTGAAACTCGGGATTTTTTGCCGTATATTGAGAATGGAAAATCTGCAACAAATTCGCCGGCAAATTCTAACCCGACTACTCTCTCAGTGCCGTCTGGCGCATATACGACATATTTGAGAGAACCAGATTTAATGTAACACAAGTACTTTTCTATCC
>CAMWXQ010000323.1 GCA_947178235.1 uncultured Muribaculaceae bacterium | reverse complement strand
GGGGGGGGGGCGGCTCGCACCTGCCCCCCGCCGCCTCGGCCCTCCAGCGGGGGGCCCGCGCCGCTCCCATCGCGGGTACCCTGGGGGGGGGGCCGGGGGGCATAGGTGCGCTCGGGGGCATTGGCGGGCATCTCGATGGAGGAGAACATCTCCTTGATCTTGCCTTCGATGCGGTCTACGTCGATGTCGCCGACGACGATGATGGCCTGCTGGTCGGGGCGGTACCATGCCTCATAGTAGTCGCGCAGGGCCTGGTGGGGGAAGTTGTCGACGACCTCCATGGTACCGATGGGGAGACGGTGGCCGTACTTCGATGTAGGATAGAGGTCGGGGAGGATGCGCTCGATGATTCGCATCTGGCCGACATTGGAGCGGCGCCACTCCTCGTGGATCACGCCGCGCTCCTTGTCGATCTCCTCGGGGGCGAGGGGGAGGTCGTTGGCCCAGTCGTGGAGGATGAGGAGGCAGGAGGCCTGTACGCTCTCGCGTGCGACGGGCACGTTGGAGATGTTGTAGACGGTCTCGTCGATCGAGGTGTAGGCGTTGAGGTTGTAGCCGAACTTCACGCCGACGCTTTCGAGCCACTCGCGCAGGAGGTTGTCGGGGAAGTTTGTGGTGCCGTTGAAGCACATGTGTTCGAGGAAGTGAGCGAGGCCGCGCTGATTGTCCTCTTCGAGGGCCGAGCCGACGTTCTGTGCGATGTAGAAGTCTGCCTGGCCCTTGGGATACTCATTGTGGCGGATGTAGTAGGTGAGGCCGTTGGGGAGGGTGCCGATGCGTACCGCCGGGTCGACGGGGAGCTCGGGCATACCCTGGGCGCGGAGCAGTGCGGGCATGAGCATGGCCATGACCAGCAGGAGCGCCGAGAGGCTGAACAATTTCTTCATTTGTTTAGGTGGATTTATGATGATTGTTTCTAAGTTGATTTCGGCTTGTTTGGCTCACGGGTCAACGGGGCCCCGTGATTGCCACCTTATAGTTAGACGGCACGAGGCGGGAAAAAGTGACATCTCCCGCCTCGCGTTTGTGCGATTTTTAACTTAATTTAATCATTCGAATATGCCCACGAGGGTCGGCTTGTAGTTCTGGAGGGCCGATTTGAGGGCCGAGTCGACCGAGTAGTTGCGGTCGTCCGAGGCCTTGAAGGTCCACTGGAAGTCGCCCTTGTTGAGTCGGCCTGCGCCGTAGTAACCGGTGACGTAGGCGGGGACATCCTCGGCGGCCAGCGGGGTGTAGGTGTACATCAGCGCGGGGTTGGTGTCGAAGTTGTCATAGGTCGTGCCTCCGGCCTTGGTCTTGAAGGTCGCGGGTACCTGCTCGTCGCGTGTGGCAGCCTCGTAGCAGTCGAAGTCGGTGGCCGAGACGAGGTGGGTGATGGGGGTGAAGTTGCTCGACGAGCCCTTCTCGGCATAGACGTTGCCGAAGCTCTTGATCATGCCGCCGTTCTCACCCGAGAATGTCCCGGTGCCCTTTGCGTCGGTGCCCTGCCTTGAGATCATCATGGGGTCCGAGGTGGCGCGGTAGAAGTTGCTCTCCACGAATACCGACGAGCCCATCGTAGCGCCTACGCCGTACTTGGCCACGCCGTCATAGTAGTTGTTCCATACGTGGACGGTCATGGTGCGCACGCGGGGATGGCGCGAGTCGCTGTGGTCAAACCAGTTGTGGTGATAGTCGATGTAGTTGGGGCCGCTCTCGCTCTTCATTCCGCACAGCGAGCTCTTGCCCGAGTCCCAGAAGCGGTTGTAGGCCACGGTGACATACTTCGAGTCGCTCTTGATGTCGATGGTGCCGTCACCCTTGGCCTGGTCTGCGGCGCCGCCGGTCGAGCCGTAGAAGAAGTCGAGGTTGTGGGCCCATATATAAATGTTGTCGGTGTCGATCGAGATGCAGTCATCCATGCAGAGCATCACGGCAAAATTGCGGAGCTCGATGGAGTTGGCGTTTCGCAGCAGCATTCCGAAGCCCCAGATGGTGGCGTCGTTGCCGATGCCCTCGATGGTGATGTTCATCGGGATGGTGTTGTTCTTGCCCTTGATCTGGAGGCCCTCGGCCGAGGAGCCGAACTCATCCATCTCCGAGTCGCGGATGGTGCCGATGATGCGGATGTCGAGGGGACGGGTCTCCACGCCCTTCTGATAGGCGTTCACGATGGCCTGGAGGCCGGTGAACATGGTTCCGTCGCCATCCTTGTTGCTCTGCTTGACGGCGAGCGAGACGGTCTTGGCCGTGGCGCCGGTGACGTAGAGGACGCGGGCGTCGGCTTTGAGGCGGCCGTTGGCGTCATAGGCGCCGGGGGTGCCCTTCATCCACGCGAAACCCGAGCGGTCGTGGGGCTTGACGGTCATGTTGGCTGCGAGCGAGGCCTGTGCGGCCTCCTCCTTGCCGTTGATGACGGGAACAACCTTCACAGTGTAGGTTCCTGCGGCGAGGCCGGGGATGTCGACGCGGCCATAGTCGGGATACTTGCGCACGAGCTCGCGGTCCACGGGGGTGAAGTCGGCATAGTCGCCACCCTTCACATATACGCGGTACGATGCGGCGCCGTCGGCGAGGGTCCA
>CAMWXQ010000322.1 GCA_947178235.1 uncultured Muribaculaceae bacterium | reverse complement strand
TTGTAGTGGGGTGGGAGATGTTGTTTAGTTCAAGGTAGTTGTAAACCTAGTAATAGAATGGGGGGATGTTGGGGTTTTTGATTTAGGGGGTGAAGCAGGGGGTGAAGAGGGCGAGCTTGTCACCCTTGTTGAGCAGGTAGTTGGCTTTGAGGGTGTCGAAGATGTAGCACATGCCGGCGGTCGAACCCTCGGTGCCGAAGATGTCGTAGACGGTGGTGTCATCCTTGGCGCCGCCCATAGCCCAGCGGAGGTAGTCGCGGGTGATGATCTCGGTGTATTTGAGGATTCGGGGCGGCGTGGGATAGTGGTCGCCCATGATGCCGTCGACGAGCTCGAATACGAAGTCGTCGGGGTCGACGCCGTGGGTGTTGACCATATACTGGAAGAAGTGGTTGAGTACCTTGGCGCCCGTGCGGTCCATGTTGGCGGCGAGGAAGGCGCGGAATCTGTCGGCCACGCCCTCGGAGGTGGGCGAGGCGACGATGCCTATCTCCTTGTCGTACTGTGTGCGGTCGGCTTCCTGCATGGCAAATTCGCCGAGGAGGAAGAAGGCCTTGCGGGGGTAGCTGAGGACCCAGTTGGGGTTGCCTCGGCCGGCGTTGAGGAATGTTGCGGTCGAGCGTTGGGCATCCTTCTCGGCGAGGTTGATGAGGGTGCCTTTTATCTCGAACGGACTCATGGTGGAGAGTTTCTTGATCTGATCGGGGGAGAGCATATTAATTGAGAATTAAGAATTGAGAATTAAGAATTATTTTTAGCTATTATAGCTATCTTAGCTATTTTAGCTATCATAGCTATTTTAGCTATCGTAGCTACTGAGCTATCAGACAAACAGCAGTACCATGGCGACGCCCATGAGGATGAGGACGGTGTTGCCGACGGCGTAGGTGATCGTGTAGCCCATCGCGGGGACCGAGCTGCCGAGGGCGTCGGTGATGGCGCCGAGCGAGGCGGTGGTCGTGCGGGCGCCGGCACAGCAGCCGAGGTTGATGGCGGGGTGGAACTTGAATATCTTGTCGCCGATCCATACGGCCAGTATCAGCGGGAGGGATGTCGAAATGACGCCCATGACGAGGAGCATCCATCCGACCTGTTCGATGCCCGAGATGAATGTCGGGCCGCACTGGATGCCGATGACGGCGATGAACATGTTGAGGCCGAGGTTGTTCATGAGCCACAGCGAGGAGTCGGGGATGATGCCGACGGAGGGGCGCTTGGTGCGCAGCCACCCGAAGAAGATGCCGGCGAGGAGGGCGCCGCCCGATGTGGAGAGCGATACGGGGACCTTGCCGAAGTTGAGGGTGATGGCACCGATGATGGCGCCGATGACGATGGCGAGGGACACGAATACGAGGTCGGTCTGGGTCGTGGGATGCTCCTCGACGCCGAGGTTGGGGATGGCGGCCTTGACCTCCTGGGGGAGACCCATGATGGTGAGCATGTCGCCCTGCATCAGCTCGGTCTTGGCCAGGACCGGTATCTCGATGCCGCCCTGGCGGGTGATGGAGCGGATGATGACGCCGTAGAACCAGGGTTTCTGCCAGAGCTGCTCGATGGTGAGGCCTGCGGCCTTCGAGGTGATCATGACGCGGGTCTTCTCGACGGCGAAGGAGAGGAGCTTCGGGTCGTCGGTCTCGGGACCGAGCCAGCTCTCGTCCTGGATGATGAACTCGTGGCGGCCCGAGAGGACGACGGTGTCGCCGAGGGCCACGGGGGTCGTCGGGGTGGGTTCGAGGATCTCGCCCGCGGCGGTGCGGACGCGCTCGACAAAGAGGCGTCGGCCGAGGCCGGCGAAGTGCTGCTCGACGTCGGACACGGTCTTGGGCGAGCCGAAGACCTCCTTGTCCTCGACGCGGTATGCGCGGAACTGGATGGGGCGGTTGCCGTCGATGTATGCGGGGTCATTGGAGACATCCGAGTGATTGAGGGTTGCTTCGAGCTCGCGTGTCTGCTGGCGGACCTTCTTGAGGCCGCCGAGGAGCATGGGCCCGAGATTGCCGAGGATCCATGCCGAGCCTATCGTGCCGAAGACATAAGTGACGGCATAGCAGACAGGTATGAGGTCGATCCACGCCTTCTTCTCCTCGGGCGAGAGGTGGAGGGTGCCGATGGTGTCGGTGCCGACGCCGATGACGGCCGAGATGGTCTGGGCTCCCGAGAAGAGGCCCGTGGCGATGGCGGCGTTATAGTGCATGACCTTTGCGCATCCCCATGTGACGGCGAGACAGAGGGCACAGACCACGACCGAGAAGATGACCTGCTTGAGCCCCTGGCCGCGGATGGCCGAGACGAACTGGGGGCCGCAGCCGTAGCCGATGGCG
This sequence comes from uncultured Muribaculaceae bacterium, assembly GCA_947178235.1. Taxonomy (GTDB): domain Bacteria; phylum Bacteroidota; class Bacteroidia; order Bacteroidales; family Muribaculaceae; genus Duncaniella. Next base: position 247 of record CAMWXQ010000322.1, on the reverse strand, counting down.
AAGAGGAAGAGCAGGAAGAAGAGCGATTTGAGCGGTGCGCCGATCGGGATGTTCATCTGCCCGACCAGGACACCGACGAGGAGAACCGAGGTGACGGTGCCGAGCGAAAAGGTCTTGTACCTGAGTTTACCCAACAGGAAACCGAGCCCCACCGTGAGGAAGATGGGGATGGATGGGTAGGTGCGGAAGGTTTGTAGCAGCCAGTCCATGGGGGAATTGAGAATTGAGAATGGAGAATTGAGAATTT
>CAMWXQ010000321.1 GCA_947178235.1 uncultured Muribaculaceae bacterium | reverse complement strand
GTGTATGGGAGTGCCCCGACCTCTTCCCGCTCCGCGTCGACGGAGACGGCCCCGAGAAGTGGGTGCTTCTCTGCAACCTCAACCCCGGCGGAATCTATGGCGGCAGCGCCACACAGTACTTCATCGGCGACTTCGACGGGAAGACCTTCACCCCCGACCTCGACGCCGAGGGGAAAGTGCCGACCAAGTGGATGGACTTCGGCAAGGACCACTATGCGACCGTAAGTTGGAGTGACGCTCCGATGGGACGCCGTACCGTGATCGGCTGGATGTCCAACTGGCAGTATGCCACGGAGGTGCCCACACTCCAATACCGCAGCGCCAACACCCTGCCCCGCGAGATGGGTATCTTCACCGGTGCCGACGGCGAGCTCTACCTCTCCTCCACACCCTCGCCCGAACTCCTGGCCCTGCGCGCCAAGCCGACCGTGAAGAACGCCTCGGCCACACTCGTCAACTCGCCCCGCTCCTATCAGCTCCCCGCCGACGGTCTCTGTGAGATCACGCTCGACATCAACGGCCAGCGCTCCAAGCAGGTCGACCTTACCCTCTCCAACGCCAAGGGCGAATGTGTCGTCATCAGCTATCAGCCCGAGGAGAAAACCGTCAGCATGGACCGCACCAAGTCGGGAATCACCGATTTCAGCGAGAATTTCCCCGCCGTGACTTTTGCCCCCACATTCTCGGACAAGAATACGGTGTCGCTCCGCATCTTCGTCGACCGTTCGAGCATCGAGCTCTTCGGCGACCACGGCCACTTCGCCATGACCGACATCGTGTTCCCCAATGCCCCCTACACCACCCTCTCGCTCTCGGCCAAGGGTGGAACCGCAAAGGTCACGTCGCTAAACGTCTATCCCATCGCCGAAACGGCACGCAACAACTGATTCACAACCCACACACCATCAAATCACAACCGACATGGAAACTCCCAATACCGTCTCCGTCCCCAAGAGCTCGCTGATGCAGATCGTGCCCGTGATGCTCTGCTTCTTCGCCATGGGGTTCGTCGACCTCGTGGGCACAGCCTCGAACTATGTCCAGCATGACCTCGGCCTCACCGATTCGCAGGCCAACCTCTTCCCCTCGCTCGTATTCTTCTGGTTCCTCATCTTCTCCGTCCCCACGGGGATGCTGATGAACCGCATCGGACGCAAGAACACCGTACTGCTCTCGCTCGCCATCACGGCCCTCTCGTTGATCATCCCCTGTTTCGGCGAGTCGTTCGGGGTGATGCTCGTGGCATTCTCGCTGCTCGGCATCGGCAATGCCGTGATGCAGACCTCGCTCAATCCCCTGGTCTCCAATCTCATCGCTCCCGACCGTCTGGCCTCGACACTGACCTTCGGCCAGTTCGTGAAGGCGATCGCCTCCTTCCTCGCCCCCATCATCGCGGCGTGGGGCGCAGCCACCTACCTGCCCGTCTTCGGTCTCGGATGGAAGATTCTGTTCGTCATCTATGCCGTCGCCTCGATCCTCTCCGTCACACTGCTCTACGCGACCCCCATCGATGAGGAGCGCGCCGACCGCGCCTCGGGCGTCGGCGAGTGCCTGCGTCTGCTCGGCCGCCCCTTCATCCTCCTCTGCTTCCTCGGAATCATGTGTCACGTCGGCATCGACGTGGGCACCAACACCACCGCGCCCAAGATCATCATGGAGCGCCTCGCCCTCCCGCTCGAAGATGCCGTCTATGCCACAAGCCTCTACTTCATCTTCCGCACCGTCGGATGCTTCACCGGCGCATTCATCCTCCGCAGGGTCTCGCCCCGCGCATTCCTCGGCCTCAGCGTGGCCATGATGCTCGCGGCCATGTGTGTCCTCTTCACGGCCCAGTCTCTGACTCTCATATACATGGGCATTGCCCTCATCGGCTACGGGAACTCGAACGTCTTCTCGGTTGTCTTCTCGCAGGCCCTCAACTCGGCCCCCGATGAGAAGAACGAGGTTTCGGGTCTTATGATCATGGGCCTCTTCGGCGGCACGGTGTTCCCCCTCGCAATGGGATTTGCTTCCGAGGCCTTCGGACAGGCCGGCGCAGTGGCCGTCATGACCGTCGGGGTACTCTACCTTCTCCTCTACACCACAAAAATGAAATCGTCAAAAATCTAATAAATCCACAACCATGAACAAGGATAAAATCGTAGTCGGCATGGGCGAGGCCCTGTGGGACGTCCTCCCCGAAGGGAAGAAAATCGGCGGCGCGCCCGCGAACTTCGCATACCACGTATCACAGTTCGGGCTGCCGAGCTGCGCGGTGAGCGCCATCGGCGACGACGCTCTCGGAGCCGAACTCATCGACAACTTCAAGAAGAAGGAGATCAACTACCACATCGACACGGTCCCCTACCCCACCGGAACCGTACAGGTCGAGATTGACCAGGCCGGCATCCCCCAGTACGAGATCAAGGAGAACGTGGCGTGGGACAACATCCCCTACACCGAGGCTCTCGAAGGTCTCGCAAAGAAGACCCGCGCCGTATGCTTCGGTTCGCTCGCCCAGCGCAACGTGGTGTCGCGCGAGACCATAAACAGATTCCTCGACGCCATCCCCGGGGAGAACGAACCCCTGCTGG
>CAMWXQ010000320.1 GCA_947178235.1 uncultured Muribaculaceae bacterium | reverse complement strand
CGAGCGGCGCGGCAGACTCGATGAGGCCCGAAATATCACGGCGAGTTGGCATGATTATTTTGCGCTAAAATAGCTATCATAGCTATAATAGCTAAAATAGCTATGATAGATAGATGATTCAACTAAAGCAAGGTCCGGGAGGGGGGCTCCCTTCCGGACCTTGCGGGTCTATGAGGTTTATCAGTCTTCTTTGAGGTCGACCTTGATCTGGAGCTCTTCGAGCTGCGAGTCGTCGATGACCGAGGGTGCGTCGATCATCATGTCGCGGCCCGAGTTGTTCTTCGGGAAGGCGATGGTGTCGCGGATCGAGTCGAGGCCGGCGAGAATCGACACAAAGCGGTCGAATCCGAAGGCGAGACCGCCGTGGGGGGGAGCGCCATACTTGAAGGCATTCATGAGGAAACCGAACTTGTACTGGGCATCCTCCTCGCTGAGACCGAGCAGACGGAACATCTTGTCCTGGAGCTTGGAGTCGTGGATACGGATCGAGCCGCCGCCGAGCTCATTGCCGTTGACGACCATGTCGTAAGCAGTGGCGCGGACATTGCCCGTATCGGTGTCGAGCATATCGATGTCCTCGGGGTTGGGGGCGGTGAAGGGGTGGTGCATCGCATAGTAGCGCTGGGTCTCCTCGTCCCACTCGAAGAGGGGGAAGTCGACGACCCAGAGGCACGAGAACTCGTCGGGGTTGCGGAGACCGAGGCGCGAGCCCATCTCGAGGCGGAGCTCGTTGAGCTGCTTGCGGGTCTTCATGGTCTGGCCTGCGAGGATCAGCATGAGGTCGCCGGGCTTGGCCTCGCCGCGTTCGAGCCATGTGCGGAGCACGTCGTCGGAGAAGAACTTGCCCACGGACGACTTGATCGAGCCGTCCTGCTCATACTTGACCCACATCATACCCTTGGCACCCACCTGGGGACGCTTCACGAAGTCGGTGAGCTTGTCGAGGTCCTTGCGGGTATAGCTTGCGCAGCCGGGAGCGACGATGGCGCCGACATAGGGAGCCTCGTCCATGACCGAGAATCCCGAGCCCTCGGTGAGATCTTTGAGCTCGACGAAACGCATCCCGAAACGGGTGTCGGGCTTGTCCGAGCCATAATACTTCATGGCGTCGGCCCAGGTCATGCGGGGGAAAGGCTCGGTGAAGTCGATGTCCTTCACATACTTGAAGATATGCTTCACGAGCCCCTCGAACATCTGGAGCACATCCTCCTGGGTCACGAAGGACATCTCACAGTCGATCTGCGTGAACTCGGGCTGGCGGTCGGCGCGCAGATCCTCGTCGCGGAAACACTTCACGATCTGGAAGTAGCGGTCGAAACCGCTCACCATCAGAAGCTGCTTGAAGGTCTGCGGCGACTGGGGCAGGGCGTAGAACTGCCCGGGATTCATGCGCGAGGGCACCACGAAGTCGCGGGCACCCTCGGGAGTAGACTTGATGAGCACGGGGGTCTCGACTTCGAGGAAGCCCTTCGAGTCGAGATAGCGGCGTATCTCGAAGGCCATGCGGTGGCGCAGTTCGAGATTCTTGCGCACGGCGGGACGGCGCAGGTCGAGGTAGCGGTACTTCATGCGCAGGTCATCGCCGCCGTCGGTCTTGTCCTCGATGGTGAAGGGGGGGACCTCCGAGGAGTTGAGCACGTTGAGCTCCTTGGCTATGATCTCGATGTCGCCGGTCGGGTTCTTGGGATTCTTGGAGGCACGCTCGGCCACACGGCCCTTGACCTGTACCACGAATTCGCGGCCGAGGTGATTGGCTGCATCGCAGAGCTCGGGGGCGTCCTGATCGAAGACCACCTGGGTGATGCCATAACGGTCGCGCACGTCCACGAAGGTCATGCCGCCCATCTTGCGGGTGCGCTGCACCCAGCCGGCGAGGGTGACGTCGCGTCCGACGTCGCTGAGGCGAAGCTCGCCGCATGTATTGGTTCTATACATCTTTATTATATAGGTTATATGTGTTGCGGGTATCATTCGGCGGCGGGGGCGGCCCCGCCTTTGGATGCTACAAAATTACAAAACAATTCCATTGGTTGCAAACCTTGTGCGCGCTATTCTCCCAAAATCATCCCTCCGGGGGTCACTCCTTACGCCCGCGGCGGCGTTCTTTGAGACGGCGCGCTGCCGAGAAGGCCAGGAATGCCCCGCGGTAGCTCTCGGCCGCAATCTCGCGCCCCACCGTGCCCTCGCGCATACCGCCGCGCATCACAAAGGTGTCCCACCACGCCTTGACCCCCTCGATCACCGGGGCCAGCGACGAGATCTTCTCGGGAGCGGCGGCCAGCACACCCGCACGCAGCGAGGCATGGGTGCGCATGAGGTCGCGGAACTGCTCGCGGGTATCACAGCGGTAGTGGAGGATGTCGCCGTCGAGGACCTCGGGACGCACCGAGTCGCGGAAGATAACCTTCTCGCCCAGATCGGAGAGATTCCAGTTGGCATACCGTTTGTCGAAGAGGCGTATGTGCATATCGGGATACCACCCGCAGTGCGTCACGGGATAGCCGCAGTAGAAGTTGAGGCGCGACATCTGGTAGACCCTATGCCCGAAACCTTCCTCCTTGACCCTCAGTATAGACT
>CAMWXQ010000319.1 GCA_947178235.1 uncultured Muribaculaceae bacterium | reverse complement strand
CCGCGACACAGGCAAGACACTCTTCGTCCTCGACGAGCCCACAACGGGACTGCACTTCGACGACATCCGTGTCCTGCTCGGCGTCCTCAACCGCCTTGTCGACAAGGGGAACACGGTCCTCGTCATCGAACACAACCTCGACGTCATCTGCGCCGCCGACCACATAATCGACATGGGCCCCGGCGGAGGCAAGAACGGAGGCATGATAATCGCCCAGGGCTCACCAGCCCAGATCGCCGCCGGCGACTCGCCCACCGCCCCATTCATCCGCGAGGAACTGGGCTCATAAACCCCGCCAAGTTGCCAAAATGTGGGATTCCACACATTTTACCATGTAAAAATGTGATAAATCCCACATTTCTCGTTGGTAAAATGTGATCGACCTCGGTTCCGAGTGGATTTTTTCGTATCTTTGCAGCATGGAACTGAGAAGAGACATAATCGACAAACTCGCCGAATGGCGCGAGCGTCCCGGACGCCTCCCGCTGATCATCCAAGGCGCACGCCAAATAGGCAAGACATGGGTGATGAAGCGGTTCGGAGAACTATACTACAAGCATACGGCCTACTTCAACTTCGAGATCTCGCCCGACCTGTGCCGTGACTTCGCACAGACCAAGGATCCGCGCCGACTGCTCGACATCCTCAAACTCTACTCAGCGGTCCCCATTGACCCTCGGGACACCCTGCTGATATTCGACGAAATCCAACAGAGCAACGAAGCACTCAACTCTCTCAAATATTTCAGCGAGGAGGCCCCGGAGTATTCCATCATAGCCGCAGGATCGCTGCTCGGCGTCAGTCTGAGCCGCGGCGAGGGATTCCCCGTCGGGAAGGTCGAGTTCATGAAAATGTACCCTGTATCCTTCCGTGAGTTCCTGTCGGTGGCTGACCCTGAAGCGTGTGTATGGCTCGACCGGCTCGATTCGCTCTCACCCCTGCCCGCCGTTATCTCGGGACGCGTCTCCGAGGCATATTCGAGATACGGCGTGTGCGGTGGTATGCCCAAAGCTGCCGTCGCGCTGCTCGACGGTGCCCCCGTGAGCGAGGTCGAGGAGATCCAACAGGGAATCCTCACAGCGTATGCACTCGACTTTGCCAAACACGCGCCCACATCTGTGATACCGCGTATCGCAGCGGTGTGGGAATCGATCCCGTCCCAACTGGCAAGGGAGAACCGAAAGTTTGTCTACAAACTGGTCAAGAACGGAGCGCGGGCACGCGAGTACGAGGACGCACTGCTCTGGCTGAAACACGCAGGGCTCGTCTACCGAATCTTCTGCATATCCAAACCGGGCCTCCCGCTGAGCGCATACGACGACCTCTCGGCGTTCAAACTCTATCTCTTCGATTCGGGGCTGCTGCGTGTCCTCGCCAAGCTACCTGCCGAGGTGATATTCACCGACAATCCACTGTTCCAGGAGTTCAAGGGAGCATTGGCCGAGAACATGGTGCTCCAATCTCTTGTGCCTCAACTCAAAGCCACACCCCGCTATTGGGTGTCGAACGGCACTGCCGAGGTAGACTTTGTGATACAGGACGGCCTCAAAGTCTACCCGATAGAGGTCAAGGCAGGGACCAACACCGCAGGGAAAAGCCTGTCGGTCTATATCTCGAAGTACGAGCCCCCGCTGGCCGTCATATTTTCGGACAATCCGCTCGAAAAAAAGGACAGAGTACTCCGCATCCCGCGTTTCATGGCCGACTGGACAACACGAATACTGCATCTCGCTTCCAAACAATGAGCTCAACGTGGCGCGAAGCGCATCCCCGATACAATTTCGGGGGTGGGTTGTGCGTTATATTTGGGTAAAACTATGTATATGCCTCAATCCCTTTCGCAGATGTGCGGGCGGCTGCTTGTTGTGGCGGCTGTTTCCGTCCTTGGCGTCCTCGGCCTCCGGGCCCAGGTCGGGGAGAACTCATACTCCTTCCTCAATATCCCGACCTCGACCCTCGCTTATGGACTGGGAGGGGTCAACATCTCCAATATCGACGATGACATCAATGCCGCCGACCGCAATCCGGGCCTCCTCGGGCCAGAGGGCGAGATGCAGCTCGGCCTCAACTATATGCACTATATAGGGGGGAGCAATTTTGCGGGCGTGCGCTTCGGTATGCCTGCGGGCGAGCATGGCGCATGGGCCGCGGGGATACAGTATATGGGCTTCGGGGCCATCAAGGGTGCCGACATCAATGGTGTCCTCACCGGCGAGTTCTCGCCCAAGGATGTGATTTTCTCCGGCACCTATGCCCACGACATTTCGGGCTACTGGCGCGGCGGCGGATCGGTCAAGGCAGTCTACTCGACCTACGACGCCTATACCGCATTCGCGCTCGCCGTCGATCTCGGTGTCAACTACTACAACCCCGACCGCGACCTCTCGTTCTCGGCGATGGTTGCCAATCTCGGCGGACAGGTCAAACGATTCAACGACTCGTATGACCGGCTGCCCATCGACGTGCGCCTCGGTCTCTCGAAGGGGCTCGGCTCGGTGCCCGTAGTCCTCTCCGTGACGGCTTGGAATCTGACCAAGTGGAAACTGCCCTACTATGACAACGGCGACGGAACATCGTCGGAC
>CAMWXQ010000318.1 GCA_947178235.1 uncultured Muribaculaceae bacterium | reverse complement strand
GGGTCGTGCCGCACTCGACGATGCCGAGGGGGAGGGTGGTCACGGTGGTGCCGTTGATGGCGGTGACGGTGAGGGTGACCTCGGTGGTCTCGGCTGCGGAGACCTCGACGAGCATTTCGCCTCCGCGGCCCGAGCTCATGACGCTGAGGTTCCACTCAGCCCCGGGGGTGGTGAGCATCTGCAATGATGTCGCGGGTTCACCCTCGCGGAGCTCGTAGGGGCCGAGGTCGCGGGCCTTCCCGTAGACGGGCTGTTCGAGGAACGAGAATTCGTCGGTGAAGGGGACACGCTTGTCGAGGCCCTTGTCCACGAGCTTGCTGCCGCTTTTGAGACGGGCAAACTTGGCGGGCATACTGCCGTCCTCGCCGCGGGGGGCGAGCGCGTCGGCCTCGCTGAGGCTCTCGTAGTCACTGCGGCTGAATCCGGTCACGACGTTGTTCCAGAAGGTCTTGCCCTGGTTGGGTGTCACGCCGAGGGCGTTGTTGCTCTCGGTGCCGACGAGGATCTCCTGACGGCCGAAGCAGACGTTGTTGTAGAACTCCGAGTTGGCGCCACCGCCGCTCTCGAACATGAAGTCATATCCGTTGTCGAAGGCGAGGCCGCCCACGATGAGGTGGCCGTCCTTGTGGCTGTTGCAGTCGAATCCCTTGGTCGAGCCCGACTTGTCGCATCCGAAGGCCACGCAGTTCCACGCCTCGTGCAGACCCTTCGAACTGCCGCCCGAGCCGTTGCCGCCGAGCTTGATGCCGTTGCCGTTGCCCGAGAATCCGGGGCCTGTGCCGAAGTATTCGTAGACCCATGTGTGGTCCTCGGCCTTGCCCGAGTGCCATGCCCAGCACTCGATGAGCACCACGGGGAAGTCGGTCTCGTAGAGGTCCCATGCGTCGTCGCTGTTGCGCCATGCGCGGCAGCGGATGAATCGGTTCCCCTTGCCGTTGTGCATCTTGCAGGCGAATCCGTCGGCATCGCTGCCATAGTTCATGTCGTAGTCGCAGTTGTGGTGGCTGTCGCAGTCGATGATGTCGTTGTAGGCACAGAACTCGCCTGTGTTCTTGTTGCCGAGGCCGGAGGCCGAGAAATCGTGGCCGAAGCCCATCTGGAGGCCCGAGTCGAGGTTGTAGCTGAACTCGCAGCGCTCGATGCGGTTGTAGCTGCCTTCGAGCTTGATGCCGTTGTCGGCGGCGTGCATGATGTGGAGGCCGTAGAGGTGCCAGTGGTTGCCGGTGATGAGCATACCGCGGTCGCCGACCTTAGAGCGGTCACCCTTGCAGTCGAGGAGCTGCTGCTCGAAGTCGAAGATCGGTTGCTCGCCGGGATAGTTGCGGATGGTGATGGGGGCCTCGGCGGTGCCGGACTTCTTGATGCGCACGGTGAGCTTGCCGCTGCCGTCGCGCATCGTGAAGTGGTATCGTCCGCCGCGGCACCAGATCACGTCGCCGGGTTGGGCCTCGTTGACCGCCTTCTGGAGGTTCATCCACGGGTGGGCCATCGAGCCGTCGGCGGTGTCGTCGCCGTCGGGGGCGAGGTAGATGTCACGGCTGTCCTTGTCGGCGCCTGTGCCCGCGAGGGTCATCACCGCCTCGGTGCCACCGCCGCTGACCCTGAGCTTGCCCGAGGTCTCGCCCATCCCCGAGGGGGTGAAGGTGACCTTGAACTCGGCATTGACGGCGCCGTCCGCATAGGACACCGACGCGGGCGAGACGGCGAACTCCGACCCCTCGACCGAGAGCGAGAGAGTGCCCGCCGAGGGGGTGAGGTAGTAGCCCGAGAGGGAGACGGTCATCTCCTTGGAGCCTCCGACGCGGGTGTTGCGGAAGTCGAGCAGAGACGAGCCCCACGTCAGCACGGGCACCGTCAGGGTCTGCAATGCGGCGGTCGCGCCCGGGGTGAGGTAGTTGCGGGCATCGCCGTCGCCGTTATACTCCCATGCGGCCACCGTGTAGCGGCGTCCGGGAGTGAGCCCCATGATGGCCGCCGAGGTTACATCGCCCGAGGCCACGAGGGTTACGCCGTCGACCGTCTTGGGGAAGGAGCCCGTGTAGGCAGTGCCGTCCTCGGGGGCCCACGTCATCGCGTCACCCTCGACGACGGCCACGAGTCGTCCCGAGCCATTGCCGGGCGTCAGTGTGGCGGTAGCGCCCGAGCCGGTGATCTCCGAGAGGGTCACCGAGCACTGGGTCGTGGGCTCGGCATCGACATTTATATAGTTGATCTCGATGTCGTCGAGATAGATTGTGGCGCTCGCGCAGGTGAACTTTATCTTCACATCCGACCCCGCGGGCATCCCGACGGCGTGCGATGCACTGCCGTACGATGACGACGAGGAGACCGAAGCGGTCCCGATCTCGGTCCATGTGGCCCCGCCGTCGGCCGAGGCGCTTACGGTCAGCTTCTTATTGTTGCCCGAGCCGCGGTGGCGGTAGCTCACCTGCGTGGCACCCGTGATGACGGGAGTCGTGAGGGTCGCGTTGGTGCTCATGGCGGCGCGGTTGCTGTTGTTGTCCTTCTTGATTGTACCCCCCCAGGCTGTACATACCGCAGGCATACCCTTAAAGAAGTCCTCCGTGGGAGTTTAGCCCCCAACCCCGG
>CAMWXQ010000317.1 GCA_947178235.1 uncultured Muribaculaceae bacterium | reverse complement strand
ACGCTATACGGAGCACACCGACTTCTCGCCAGAGGTCATCAATACGAGCGACATAATCTATATGACCCGCGTGCAGCGCGAGCGATTCGCGGACATCATGGAGTACGAGCGTGTCAAGGACCTTTACAATCTGAACAATGCGATGCTGGCCGATGCACCCGAGCATCTGCGAATCCTCCACCCCCTGCCCCGCGTCAACGAGATCTCGCAGGATGTGGATGACAATCCCCGCGCATACTATTTCGAGCAGGCCCGCAACGGCCTCTACGCCCGTCAGGCACTCATCTGTCGCTCGCTCGGCATAGAGCTTCCCGAAGACTGATACACCACCATCACATCACACAGAGCAATGAACGAATCAAAGACTTCGCTTGCCGTCGCTGCACTGCGCAACGGCACTGTCATCGACCATATCCCCTCCAATGCACTGTTCAAGGCGGTGGAGCTCCTGGGCATCCAGAATATCAAGAGTGCCGTGACCATCGGCAACAATCTCGACTCGAAGCGTCTCGGGCACAAGGGCATCATCAAGGTCGCCGATGTATTCTTCCCCGAGACGGTGCTGAACCGCATCGCGCTCATCGCGCCGACCGCCGTGGTGAACATCATCCGCGACTATGAGGTGGTGGAGAAGCGCCAAGTAGTTCTGCCCGATACCATCATCGGCCTCGTCCGATGCGGCAATCCCAAGTGCATAACCAACAACGAGCCGATGCGCACACGATTCCACGTGATCGACCGCGAGAATGTGACCATCGCCTGCCACTACTGCTCGCACACTGTACGCAGCACCGAGGCGCAAATTAATTGAGAAAATAGCTGCAATAGCTATTATAGCTAAAATAGCTATCGTAGCTAAAAAACACCAATCATGAAGAAAGTCAGCTGGAAACCTGGGACGCAGATATATCCCCTGCCGGCGGTGTTGGTGAGCTGCGGGACGGAGGAGCACTCGAACCTGCTGACCGTCGCATGGACCGGGACAATCTGCACCAATCCACCGATGTGCTACATTTCGGTGCGCCCCGAGAGGTACTCGTACCCGATGATCAAGGAGCAGATGGAATTCACCATCAATCTCACCACCGCCGACATGGCACGGGCCACGGACTGGGCAGGTGTAAGATCGGGGGCCGACTATGACAAGTGGCGCGAGACGGGGCTGACCCCGGCCAAAGGTGTGGCCGTCGGGTGTCCCCACGTGGCCGAGTCGCCGCTGAGCATCGAGTGTCGCGTCAAGGAGATCATCCACCTCGGGAGCCACGATATGTTCATCGCTGACGTGGTGAATGTTCTCGCTGCCGAGGAGCTCATCGACCCGGAGACCCAAGCCTTTGACCTCGGACGCGCCGGCCTCATCAACTACTCGCACGGACACTACTACGAACAGGGCCCGGAGATCGGGCGCTTCGGGTGGTCGGTGAAGAAGCGTTGAAAGTTGAAAGTTGAGAGTTGAAAGACTCAAATAAAAATCAAAATACGAATAAGGACAAAACCAATATACACTTCCAAGTTATGAAGAAAGACAAAGTCGTCTTCGACATCATCGAGCGCGAACACCAGCGCCAGAAGAAAGGCATCGAACTGATCGCCTCCGAGAATTTTGTCTCCGACGAGGTGATGCAGGCCATGGGCTCGTGTCTCACCAACAAGTATGCCGAGGGTTATCCCGGCCACCGCTACTATGGCGGCTGCGAGGTCGTCGACGAGATGGAACAGCTCGCCATCGACCGCCTCAAAGAGCTCTTCGGGGCCGAATGGGCCAATGTTCAGCCCCACTCGGGCGCACAGGCCAACATGGCTGTGTTCATGGCCTGCCTCGAACCCGGCGACAAGTTCCTGGGCCTCAATCTGAGCCACGGCGGCCACCTCAGCCACGGGAGCCCCGTCAACTTCTCGGGCCTCATGTTCAAGGCTCTCGAATACAATGTCGACAAGGAGACCGGCCGCATCGACTATGAGCAGATGGAGGAGGTCGCACGCCGCGAGCGTCCCAAACTCATCATCGGCGGAGCCTCGGCCTACTCGCGCGAGTGGGACTACGCCCGTATGCGCCGTCTGGCCGATGAGATCGGTGCCATCCTCCTCATCGACATGGCACACCCCGCCGGCCTCATCGCCGCAGGGCTCCTCGACAACCCCGTCAAGTATGCCCACATCGTCACCACCACCACCCACAAGACCCTCCGCGGCCCCCGCGGCGGCGTCATCATGATGGGCAAGGACTTCGAGAACCCCTGGGGCAAGACCACGCCCAAGGGTGTGACCAAGATGATGTCCCAGCTGCTCGACTCCGCCGTATTCCCCGGCGTACAGGGCGGCCCCCTCGAACATGTCATCGCCGCCAAGGCCGTTGCCTTCGGCGAGGCACTCAAACCCGAGTTCCGCGAGTATCAGATCCAGGTTCAGAAGAACGCCAAGGCTCTCGCGAAGGTACTTATGGACCGCGGCTATAAGATCGTGAGCGACGGCACCGACAACCACTGCATCCTCGTAGACCTCCGCACCAAGTTCCCCGAACTCACGGGCAAGGTCGCCGAGCGCGCACTCGTACAGGCCGACATCACCGCCAACAAGAACATGGTACCCTTCGACAC
>CAMWXQ010000316.1 GCA_947178235.1 uncultured Muribaculaceae bacterium | reverse complement strand
CCACCCCCCTTTTTTTTTTCCAGCATAAGACGTCATACGACATAGCCTCTTGTCTCGTGGGCTCGGATTTGTGTATAAGAGACTGGGCGCGGAGTTCGTCGAGGGAGGGTACCCAGAGTTTCTTCTCGTAGTCGTCAAGGCGGCCCTGGATGGAGTCGCGGGCGTGGGCGAGTTCTTCGGGGTCGGGGTGCATCTGCATGAGCGAGCGGTTGCGGAGGTTGCGGGTCTTGTAGATGTCGCCTTTGTATAGTCCGAGGTTGAAGAAGTCGTCGTATGTGGCTGTGGCAAGGTTGTTGTCGTCGTCGGTGAAGATGGTCTGTGTGGTTATGAAGGGTCTGAGGTCGTCGTAGCGTACCCAGAACATGGGGTAGCGGACGGCTTCGCCGCCGAAGTCGCCGGCGCGGTGGAGTACGGGGCAGATGGCTTCGACGACGGTGCGCATACGGTTTGTGCGGCGGTCAAATTCCCATCGCTCGATGATGTAGTAGGAGAGGACTTCGGAGGCGGGGATGTCGGCTTCTTCGATCTGGTAGCGGGGGTTCTTCTCGGTGCTTCCCTTGGCGGGTGTGGAGAGGATGTAGAATCGGTCGAGGATGTCGCCCATCTTGACCTTGTACTGGTCGTTGAAGACTTCGCGTCCGTCGAGGTATTCGTATGCTGGGAGCTGTCCGTCGGCCATGCGTTTGAGGATGATGCGGAAGAGGTTTTCCTGTCCGTCGACGGGTTCGTCGGGGTAGTAGAGGGCTCCGTTCTGGTCCTTGGTGAGGTCGAGCTCGCGGTACATGACGCGCATCCACTGCATCTCGCTCTCGGGTACGCCGGAGTTCTGCAAGCGGTTTTGGAGGCGTGTGGATGCGGCTGCATCCCCCTTGGCGGCGGTGGCTCCGCGCTCTGTGCCGGGACGCCTGCGGGTGACGGAGGAGCCGGATGATGAGCCGTTGTCGGTCTGGGCGAGGGCCGAGATGGCAAAGGCGAGTGATATGGCGGTGAGAATGAGCTTGAACTTCATTGTGGCGTGGGGTTTGTTAGTTGACGATGACTTCCATGGGTGAGAGGGTGCGCTCGATGCCGTCGGGGCCTTTGGCGCGGATGCGGGAGATGTAGAATCGTTTGCCTCGTGAGAGTCGGCGGAACTGGTCGCGCTGACGCTGGGAGAACTGGGCTCCCTGTGAGACTTCGGGGATGGCGTTGCCCATCTGGTCGAAGAATACGGTCTCGAAGCCGAGGACCTGGAAGTCTATGTTGAGCATGTCGTCGTCGATGGCGGCTTCGATGCCGGGGGCGGCGGTGAGGAGTGTCTTGGATATGGGTTTGCCTCCTTTGTAGCGGTCCTTGGCTCCGCCGGCGGCGGTGAAGGTGATGAAGGCGGTGGGGTCGGGTAGTTTGCGGACGCGGAATGTGGTGGTGGATACGGTCTGGGGCCGTCCGTCGATGTCGGCGGTGACGGTGACGGTGGCGTTCTCGCCGACTTTGGAGGGTCGGGCGACGAAGGTGTCACCCTTGCGGGTGAGGGTGCCGTTGGTCATGGTGGCCGATACGGCGTTCATGGGTACGCCGGGGACGGAGATGCCGATGGGGTTGTCGATGCCGGCGTAGAGGACGTTCATCATGGTGGCGGAGACGGTGGCGGTGGGCTCCATGACGGTGTATGAGGATGAGAATGGGTGGCGTGTCGAGGTGCCGTCGCCGTGTGTGACTTCGATGTAGCCGGAGTAGTCGAATGTGCCTGTGGAGGCGGTGGGGAATTCGTATCTTCCGCCGGGGATGAGTTTGCCTCCGACGTAGATGTCGGGGCGGGCGGTGGTGTCGACGGCTGCGAGGACGATGTCGGCCTGGTAGCGTCCTCCGCGCATGACCATCTTGGACTGTGGGATGACGAAGGCGTTGAGCTCGTTGACACGGACGTCGCCGGCGTCGACATTGGAGAGGAGTGTGGAGAGTGCTTCGCCCTCGGCGTAGCGGATGTCGTTCTGCAACTTGGTGAGGAGGGTGACGGCGGCGACGACGGGCTGGTTCTCGAACTTGGCTTCTTCCCAGGGCTGTGGGGTGACGGTGCCGGGACGGCGGAAGGGAGCTGTGGAGAGGGCCTCTTCGATGGATGCGCGCTTGACGGAGTCGGGGACGAGTGAGGTGACGAAGGTGCGGTAGTCGTCGAGGCGTCCGCGGAGTCGGGGGCCGTTGGCCTGGGAGGGTGAGAGCATGACGACGGCGGCGGCTTCGAGGTCGTCGCGGCGTCCGATGTTGTCGACGTCGGCGTCCTTGCCGTCGGCCTGGCGGACGATGGCGAGTTTGAGCGAGTCGACGTATTCGTATAGGTCGCGTGCACGGGTGCGGACGTCGGTGGCCTTTGCGAGCCAGGGGGCGCCCTTGCCGGGGTTCTGTTCGGTGATGGCTTCGAGCTGGGAGTATATGGCGTTGTTGCGGCGGCCTACACCGTCGTTGGTGCGGGCGAGGCCGTCCTGGACCTGGACGAAGCCGTCGAGGACGTCGCTGGATACGTTGAGGGCCAGCATGGCGGTGAGGACGATATACATGAGGTTTATCATCTTCTGCCTTGGGGAGAGTCGGACAACTGATTCGGCCATTTTTGTTGGGTTGGGTTATGGTGGGGTGG
>CAMWXQ010000315.1 GCA_947178235.1 uncultured Muribaculaceae bacterium | reverse complement strand
CCCACCCCTTTTTTTTTTCAAGCAGAAGTCGTCATACGAGATTGCCTCTTGTCTCGTGTGCTCGGAGATGTTTATAAGAGAGAGCGGCAAGGATGTGACCATCGGCCTCGACTGCGCATCCTCCGAGTTCTACAAGGACGGCCTCTACGACTACACATGGAAGCAGGGTGCTGACGCTCCCAAGTACACCGCCGAGGAGCAGGCCAAGTTCCTCCAGGAGCTCGTCACCAAGTTCCCCATCGACTCCATCGAGGACGGTATGGCCGAGGGCGACTGGGAAGGCTGGAAGATCCTCACCGACCTCATCGGCGACCGCTGCCAGCTCGTCGGCGACGACCTCTTCGTCACCAACGTGAAGTACCTCAAGCGCGGTATCGAGGAAGGCTGCGCCAACTCGATCCTCGTTAAGGTCAACCAGATCGGCTCCCTCACCGAGACCCTCCGCGCCGTCGAGCTCGCTCAGCGCAACAAGTACACCGCCGTCATCTCGCACCGCTCCGGTGAGACCGAGGACGCCACCATCGCCGACATCGCCGTGGCCACCAACGCCGGCCAGATCAAGACCGGCTCCGCAAGCCGCTCCGACCGTATGGCCAAGTACAACCAGCTCCTCCGTATCGAGGAAGAGCTCGGTGCAGCAGCCGTCTACGGCTACGGCAAGAAGACCAAGCGTCCCGAGTAATCCGACTCCCCCAACCCATCATACCCAGTGCCCCGGCCCCCAGCCGGGGCACTTTGTTTCTGCCATCCACGGACTGACGCAATCCACCGATAAAAATTTGCGCAAAGGGTTGATAAAACCGAAATTGTTGCGTATCTTTGCGTATCCGTTGGCCACGGGGCCGACGGTGCCAGACCGCAGACATAGACAATCAACCCTTCAATACATTCCCTTACTGAAAAAATGGAAAAAAGCCCGTTGCAGAAAGCCCGTGCGGCGTATAAGCCCCAGCTCCCCAACGTCCTTGTCGGCGCAACCGTGAAGGTCGCCGACGGAGAGCCCACCCAGAGCGCAGGTGACCAGGAAGCCATCAAGAACCTCTTCCCCAACACCTACGGCCTCCCCGAAATCGTATTTGAGAAAACCACCGAGGCTGTCCCCTCCAAGCCCATCAACGTCGGCGTCATCCTCTCCGGCGGCCAGGCTCCCGGCGGACACAACGTCATCTCGGGTCTCTTCGACGGCATCAAGGCCATCAACAAGGACTCGCGCCTCTACGGCTTCCTCATGGGCCCCGGCGGTCTCGTAGACCACAAGTACATGGAGCTCACCTCCAAGATCATCGATGAATACCGCAACACCGGCGGCTTCGACATCATCGGCTCGGGTCGCACCAAGCTCGAAACCAAGGAGCAGTTCGACAAAGGCCTCGAAATCCTCCGCGAGCTCGACATCAAGGCCCTCGTGATCATCGGCGGCGACGACTCCAACACCAACGCCGCAATCCTCGCCGAATACTACAAGGCCATCGGCGCAGGCGTACAGGTCATCGGCGTACCCAAGACCATCGACGGCGACCTCAAAAACTCCGTCATCGAGACCTCCTTCGGCTTCGACACCGCCACCAAGGTCTACTCCGAGGTCATCGGCAACATCCAGCGCGACTGCAACTCGGCCAAGAAGTACTGGCACTTCATCAAGCTCATGGGCCGCTCGGCATCCCACATCGCACTCGAATGTGCCCTCCAATGCCAGCCCAACGTCTGCATCATCTCCGAGGAGGTCGAGGCCAAGAACATGACACTCGGCCAAGTAGTCGATGAGATCGCACAGGCCGTCGTCAAGCGCGCCGAGAACGGCAAGAACTATGGCGTAGTCCTCATCCCCGAGGGTCTCATCGAGTTCATCCCCGCCGTCAAGAGCCTCATCGCCGAGCTCAACGACCTGCTCGCCGCCAAGGCAGCCGAGTTCGCTGCCGTCGCTCCCGAGGATCAGCGCCAGTGGATCATCGACCACCTCTCCGAGGCCAACGCCGCCACCTATGCATCGCTCCCAGCAGGCGTGGCCCGTCAGCTCTCGCTCGACCGCGACCCCCACGGCAACGTACAGGTTTCGCTCATCGAGACCGAGAAACTCCTCTCCGAGATGGTAGGCAAGCGCCTCGCCGAGCTCAAGGAAGAGGGCAAGTACAAGGGCAAATATGCCGCCATGCACCACTTCTTCGGCTATGAGGGCCGCTGCGCCGATCCCTCCAACTTCGACGCCAACTACTGCTACGGCCTCGGCTTCACCGCCGCCATGCTCATCGCCTGCGGCGTCACCGGCTACATGTCGAGCCTCCGCAACCTCACCTTCGCACCCGTCAACTGGGTTGCCGGCGGTATCCCCATTACCATGATGATGAACATGGAACGTCGCCACGGCGAGATGAAACCGGTCATCCGCAAGGCTCTCGTCGAGCTCGACGGCGCACCCTTCCTCAAATTTGCCAAGGAGCGCGAGACATGGAAGGTCGAGGACTGCTACACCTATCCCGGCCCCATCCAGTACTTCGGCCCCGCCGAGGTCTGCGATCTCCCCTCGCTCACCCTCGTCTACGAGCAGAAGCGCCGCAAATACTGATTACAGACTCTCCACCCGACATAACCCGATCCCGGCCCACCGCCCCGTGCGACAGGCC
>CAMWXQ010000314.1 GCA_947178235.1 uncultured Muribaculaceae bacterium | reverse complement strand
AAGACCCCGGTGGGGCCCCCGGCTCCGGCGCGCCCTTGGCCGTCGGCGGAGCCGGGGCCCGAACCCTCTCCCCCTCCGAGGCCCTGGGTCGTGCCCTCTCCTCGTCCGAGGCTCCCGCAACCGTCACCACCATGCGCGCACCGGGCCGTGTCGAGGCTGCACTCACTCTGAACGCCAAGGCCACCGGTGCCCCCACACTCTACGTAATCTCGCGTGGCGAGCAGAATGGTTTCATCGCCGTGGCCGCCGACGACGTGGCCGCGCCCGTGCTCGGATACTCCGACGAGGGCTCGGCGTCTGACCTCAACCCCAACGTGCGCTACTGGCTCGACGAGCTGAGCCGTGAGATTTCGACCGCCATCGAAGCGGGCGCACCCAGCTACGAGTCTCAGAAGGCACCCGAGTTCTTCGCCGCCATCGCGCCCAAGTGTACGACAAAGTGGAACCAGGACGCGCCCTACAATAACCTCGCACCCACAGTCGGCAGCTACCGCTGCCCCATCGGCTGTGTGGCCACCGCCATGGCACAGGTGATAAACTACTACAAATATCCTGTCAAGGGTGTCGGCTCGCACTCGTATGCGTGGAACGGCCAGACGCTCAGCTTCAACTACGGCAACACCACGTTCGACTGGGCCAACATGGCTGACGTCTACAACAACAATTCCACCCTGGCTCAGCGCAACGCCGTGGCTACGCTGATGTATGCGTGTGCCGTGAGCGTCAACATGGGCTTCCGTGCCGAGTCGTCGGGTGCATTTTCTTACGATGTCCCTGGGGCGCTGCGCGAGTTCTTCAACTTCGACAAGGGTGTCTACTATGCACCCCGCCTCGCTTACAGCCAGAAGGAATGGGAAAGCCTCGTCTACAATGAGATCGACACCAACGGCCCCATCTACTACTCGGGTCGCGGCGAGAGCGGAGGCCACGCATTTGTCTGTGACGGCTACCAGGAGGGATTCTTCCACTTCAACTGGGGCTGGGGCGGCATGAGCGATGGATACTACCGTCTCAACGCTCTTATCCCCGGTGCACAAGGCCTCGGCGGCAACTCGGACGGCTTCAACACCGACCAGAGCATTGTCCTCGGCCTGCGCAAGCCTACCGCCGAGAACCAGCTTCCCGCACCCTACATATTCGCCAACCGCGCCATCGTGGTCGAGAAGACCATTACATCCGTGAAATTCTACGGTCCCTTCTACAACTTCTCCCCCTACGACCTGAGTGGCAAATTCGCCCTCGAACTCTATAACGGGTCCGGTGAGCTTGTATCGACACTCTCGGGCGCATCCGCAAACCTCGCGCAGCGAGCTGGAGTCAACTATTTCTCCGTCAGCTTTATTTCCATGCCACAGGGCTCTTACAGAGGTCGAATCGGTTTCATCGGGTCAGATAACAAATTCACCCCAATCCATACCACAGGCTGGGATACAGGATTCATCCTCATCTCGCGTGACGGGAACAATGTGGAGGTTTCGAACCTACCGAATGGCGCACTCACTCTCGGCGAGCCCGAGGTACTCTCTCCATTCTACTCGGGCAAGATATTCGCCGTCGACATTCCCTACACATTCACAGGCGAGCAAGACATGATGATCGAGGTTTCGGTATCCCTCACCAATCAATCGGGTACAAATGTCGCAAAGGGCGAGCAGTTGAATGCAATCATCAAACCCGGCGATAACAAAATCGAGTATGTAGGCTCGTTCCTCTCCGCAGTCAGTGCAGGCGACTATCTTCTTACGTTCACCACACCCGGCCCCCTCAACACATTTGGCGGCAGTGAAACCATTACCCTTGCAGGTCCCATACCCGTGACCGTCTCGACTGTCTCGGGGGCAACTCTCGCCCGCATCAATTCGGGAGACTGGTCAATCGAGAACGCCGACAACGCCAATCCCGAGAACTTCACCGTCAAGGCCAAAGTGTCCAGTGTCATGGGCTACTACGCAGGCCCGGTGTATGTACGCCTCTTCGAGCAGGGCAACACTACCAACCCCCTCACCAATATCGCATCCAAGAACATCTTTATCGGTCAAGGCCAAAGCGCTGAGCTTGCTATTCCCTGCGAGTTCTTCGGAGCCGTTCCCGGCAAGACATATGACGTACTCATCTACGGCTCAAACGCCTCGAAACTCACCTCCATCGCCAAGCAGGTGAAGTTCGGCGATTTCAGCGGCCTCGATGAGAGCGTCATCACCGACGAGGCTCCCGCCGAGTACTTCAATCTCATGGGTCAGCCCGTGGCAGAGCCCACCCCCGGCAGCGTCGTTATCCGCCGCCAGGGCTCGAAGGTGGAGAAAATCATGGTACGCTGAGAGGCGTGACCTCAATATCCACACTACACAGAAGATGAGAAACAATCTCTTCATATTCGGGACAGCAGCCGCACTCGCGGCTGCTGTTTCGGGTTGTGGGACAACCCGAAAGGCAGCGACCGCACCCGAGCAGACGACCGAGGCGCCCGCGGTAGTAATGGCCGACGCCCATGTCATGGGTGGCTCGGCGGCAGTGATGCCCAAGGGGGTCATCTACCGAACCTCCTCACCCTCGGCGTCGCTCGTACCCGTGACCATAGGCCCCGGCGGCGAACTCCTCTCCTACCCCGCCCCCACGGATCTGGG
>CAMWXQ010000313.1 GCA_947178235.1 uncultured Muribaculaceae bacterium | reverse complement strand
CCACCACAGCGATACGAAGATGGCGAGCAGCACGAGTGCCAATCCGATGATCACGGCCAGTGCCGGCAGGGCGTGGACAGCTTTGAGCGACCCGGGGTAGAGCAGTTTCAGCGTGATGCGCGACATCCCGAAGACGTGAACCTGTCGGAAAAATCTCTTGAAATCTACACGCCGCTTGTGATAGACTGGTGCCTCGTGGATGAGACCGATCGAGAATCCCGCCTCGCGTATGCGTGTACTCATGTCGATGTCCTCCGAGAACATCTCGCGGAATCCCCCGACCTTATCGTACACCCGCCGCGAGAAACCCATGTTGAACGTGCGCGGGACGAATTTCTCCATGCTGACCTTGCCGCCGCGGATACCACCCGTGGTGAGGAACGAGGTCATAGCAAAGTTGATTGCCTTCTGCGTCGGCGTGAACGACTCGTGTGCCGCGTCCGGCCCACCGAAGCAGTCGAGGGGCCTGCGGTCGAGCGCCTCGGTGATGGTCTCGAAGTACCGCGGTGGAATCACACAGTCGCTGTCGAAGAAGATGAAGTACTCTCCCCGAGCCCTCTCCATGCCGTGGTTGCGCGCGATGGAGCGCCCCTCGTTCGGCTTGAAGTAATAGCTTACATTCGCCTCGGGATACTCCTCGGCCAGATGGCCGCACGGCTCCGTCGAGCCATCCTCGACGATGACGGTCTCGAAGTTCTTGCACGTCTGCGCCGAGAGGCTTTCGAGCAGGTCGCGCACCTCGTCCACACGGTTGTAGACAGGCACTATCACTGAGAATCGGGGATTTTCTTTCATGGCATCTGTGATTTTTGTCAGTCCATTCGGTTCTTGTAATCCGCGTAGTCGAAACGGCGCAGGTACTCGCACTCTCCATCCTCGCGGCAGAGGACCATCGATGGATGCTGCACGCCGTTGAACATATTGGTCTTCACGGTCGTGTAGTGGTTCATATCTTCGAGCGTCAGTCGGTCGCCGGGCACAAGCGGACGTTCGAAGGCCCAGTCCCCGACATAGTCCCCGCTGAGACACGAGTTGCCCCCCAATCGGTAGACCGGTAGCCCCGGAGCCTCCGGGACACTCTCGGTGATGGCTGGCTTGTACGGCATTTCGAGGCAGTCGGGCATATGGCACGCAAACGAGGCGTCGATGATAGCTGTCTTCACCCCTTGGTTCTCGACCACGTCGAGCACCGAGGTCACGAGGTCACCCGTACGCCATGTGAATGCGCTCCCCGGCTCCAAAACCACTTTGAGCCACGGATAGCGGCCGCGGAATCCACGCAGGACTTCTATCAGATGGTCTGTGTCATACCCCTCGCGGGTCATCAGATGGCCGCCGCCGAAGTTGACCCATTTGAGCCGCGGCAGATACTTGCCGAACTGCGCCTCGAATGCTTCGAGAACCTTGACGAGGTCGTGCGACGTACTCTCGCACAGGGCATGGAAGTGGAACCCCTCCAATCCCTCGGGGAATCCCGCTGCGTCGAGCTGCTCGGCCGTCACGCCGAAGCGTGACCCGGGCAGGGCAGGGTTGTAGATTTCGGTCTCGATCACCGAGCACTGGGGATTGACCCTCAGCCCGGGAGATACACGCGCTGCGAGCGCCTCGCGTCCATACTTCTCCCACTGGCTGAGCGAGTTGAATGTTATGTGGCTCGCGCGGCTCAGAAACTCGCCGATAGTCTCGGGCGTGTAGACGGGGCAGTAGACATGCGCCTCACCACCGAGTTCCTCGGTCCCGAGCCTCAGCTCGTTGAGCGACGAGGCCGTGAAGTCGCGGTTGTACTCGCGGATGATCGGGAACGTCTTCCAGAGGGCATTGGCCTTGAAGGCCATGATTATGTTGACCCCCGCCTCACGCTCGACGTGATTGATGAGGCTGAGGTTGCGTCTCAGGCGCTCCTCGTAGACTATATAATATGGTGTGGGTATCTCCTGTGCGGTCATATTTTCAAGAATTTGGCATATTTGAGCAGCAGTACGCGCTGAGGCATATCGTCCGTGTCGAACTCGACGGTGATTCTGTCTCCCGCACCTCCGCTCTCGGTCGACGCCACAGTCCCCTTGCCGAAACGGGGATGATATATGCGGTCCCCCGCGGCCACCTCGCTGATGTCGTGCAGGTGTGGCTCGCCGGGGGCGGCGGTTTTGGCCGTCGGCTTGGGCGATGCGGGGGCGGTGGTCTGTGCGGTCGAGAATCCGCGCAGGTCGCTGAGCGGGCGCGCCGAACTGCGCAGGGTAGGGGAGAAGTGCATCGTTCGCTGCGCCGGCTCGTGTCGGTCGGCAAAGTCGCGCCCGACCGAGAGCGATAGGTACCCCGGGTCGATGTCGCGCAGGAATGGCGAGATGACCGTCGACATCATCGTGCCGTTGCGGAATCGGCGCGTCGCGTAGCTCATCATGCAGAAGTTGCGCGCCCTCGTGATGGCTACATAGAGCAGCCGTCGCTCCTCCTCGATCTGCGCCTCAGAGTCCTGGGCCATGATCGACGGGAAGAGGCCATCTTCAACGCCGACAACAAAGATATTGTTGAATTCCAGTCCTTTGGCGGCGTGGACATTCATCAGCGTCACGCGGTCGGGACTCTCCTCATCGCCGTCGGCCACATCCTGGTCGGACGAGAGCGATAC
>CAMWXQ010000312.1 GCA_947178235.1 uncultured Muribaculaceae bacterium | reverse complement strand
CCTTCGGGGACGTGGAGCGTGAACTCGCCGTCGAGGTCGGTGGCCGCCCCATTGGTGGTTTTTACGTCAGACACGACACTCGCGCCGATCAGAGGCTCGTTGTCGCTGCCCGAAATGACAGTTCCGTGGACGCGGATGGTCTGCGCCTGTGCCATGAACCCTACGAGGAGGGCGAAGAGGGCACTGAGGATACTTCTTTTCATTGGTGTAGTTAGATTGGGTGGTTGGTTTTGGTTTCTGGCGCAAAGTTAGTATAAAGCGATGCCCGTCAGATAAAAGTCTTGGTGCAAGAGATATAAAAATTCGGCGTGTGCAACATTTTTCATCATCGATGCGACAAAAGTCGCCTGTACTCCCCCCCTGTCGGGACCTCACGGCCCCGACAGGCCGATCCGTCATGCTCCCCCGAGCCGCTCGCGCAGGGCCGTGGGGGTCTCGCCGTATGCCTCGCGGTAGCACTTGGTGAAGTAGGCGGGATTCGAGAATCCCACCTCGTAGGCGATTTCGGAGATCGACTTCTCGGTGGTGGTAAGCAGGTGGCGGCTCTGTTTGAGGCGCAGCTGGCGCATGAGTTCGACGGGCGAGTAGTTGGTGAGCGCCTTGATCTTGCGGTAGAACTGCGAGCGCCCCAGGCCCAGTTCGGCGGCCAGGGAGTCGACGCTTATCTCGGGGTCGGACATCCTGGAGCGGAACAGTTCGAGGAAGCGCGTGTAGAAGTCGTTGTCGATGTCGGTGGCCACCTTCGGGAGCGCAGCCCCCTGCTCCACTGGCTCGGCGGCGTTCCGGGCGGGGGAGGTTGGCGACGTCCCGCGCCACAGGTCGCGCACCAGGCGGCGGTTGGCCACGAGGCTCTTGGCGCGGGCGCGCAGGACATCGTTGTTGAACGGCTTGGACAGGTACCCGTCCGCCCCGCTGTCATATCCGCTGACGCGCTGCTCGTCCATCGAGCAGGCCGTGAGCATCAGCACCGGTATGTGGGACGTGGAGACCTCCCCTTTGAGGTGGCGGCAACATTCGAGGCCGTCCATCACGGGCATCATCACGTCGCAGATGATGAGGTCGGGGACATACTTGGCCGCGAGGCGCAGACCCTCGCGCCCGTCCTTGGCCGAGATGACGGTGAATTCCCCGTCGAGGAGGCTCCCGACGACGTGGCGCATATCGTCGTTGTCGTCTATGACGAGCACCACGGGCTTCTTGGCCGATTCGTCGACCGTGTCGGGGAGCTCGGGCACCATGAGGGTCTCGGCACGGTCGAGCTCGGCGGTGACGCTCTCGGGTGTGATGCCCTGCACGACATCGGCGGCCTCGGCGGCGACGTGGCGCACGGGGAGCAGGACGGTGAACACCGACCCCTTGCCGGGCTCGCTCTCGACCTCGATCGAGCCTCCGTGGAGCTCGACGAACGCCTTGGCCAGCGACAGGCCGATGCCAGAGCCGTTTGGATGGACCTTGTCGACCTGGAAGAAGCGCTGGAAGATCGAGGGCATATCCTCGACCGAGATTCCGCGCCCCGTGTCGCGGACACTGATTACCAGGCCACGCTCCTCAAATCGGTAGCTCACGTCGATGTGGCCGTTGGCCGGGGTGTACTTGAAGGCATTGGAGATGAGGTTGAAGACCACGCGCTCGATCTTCTCGGGGTCGATGGCGACATTCTCCGAGCCCGCGGGGACACCCTCGGGGAAGTCGAAGCGCAGGTGCATGTGGCGGCTCTTGGCCAGGGGCACGAACGACTCGGTCCACGCGCGCATGAGCTGGCCGAAGTCGACCTCGGTGAGATTGAGGTCTACCTTGCCGTTCTCATACTTGCGGAAGTCGAGTATCTGGTTGATGAGGCGGTGCAGGATGCGGGCGTTGCGGTTGGCGACCTTCACGAGCTCGGTCTGCGCGGGGGTGAGGTTCGTGGCCGCGGCGAGCTCTTCGAGCGGCCCCTGGATGAGGGTGAGCGGCGTGCGGAGGTCATGCGAGACGTTGGTGAAGAACATCAGCTTCGATTGCGTGGCCTGGGAGAGCTGCTCGTTGAGCTGCTTCTCCTGGTCACGCTGCTCTTCGAGGCGGCGGTTCTGTTCGAGCAGGAGGGCCTTGCTGCGGCGGTGCTCCCAGTAGGCTTTGAGTACAACGAAGAGGAAGGCCACCAACAGGACGAGTATCGCGAGGCAGAGGTAGATGAATACCCTCTGGTTGGTCTCGTGGCGCCAGTAGTCGTCGACCTTGATTTTGAGCCCCTCGACCTTCGAGGTCTCCTCGCGCAGCGACTCGTTCTGTTGCAGGAGGATATTGACATTCGAGAGGTCTACCGCCGAGGGCACTGGGAGTATGACGCGGGCCTCGTACGGTTCGCCGCGGTGTATGGCGAGGGCGGTACGCACCAGGCGGTATCCGTCAGTGGGGTACACGAATGTGGCGTCGATGATGCTGTCCGCCACCGCCTTCATGCCTATCTCGGGGGCGGCGTCTATACCTATTATATATGGGTGGATTCCGTGGCGTGCGGCGGCCTTGCGCGCAGCGGTTGCCATGCGGTCGTTGTGGGCATATATGAGGTCGATGTCGGTGGAGATGTCGAGCAGCGAGTCGGTGACACGCTCGGCATCCTCCTCGTTCCAGTCGGCGACCGCCGAGACCACCCCCTCGATG
>CAMWXQ010000311.1 GCA_947178235.1 uncultured Muribaculaceae bacterium | reverse complement strand
CTTGGTTGTCATCCTCCTCTTCCTTCTTTTTATCCTCTTTTCGGTATTTCTCATCGGCTATTATTTCGTCGATCTCGACAGCCCCTTCGTTTTCTCCGTTGGCCGTATCCCCAAGTTGGAGGATGCCATCTGGAATAAAAGAATCGAAATTTTCGCCGAAGACCAGGGCACGTTTGTTTGCAGGTATTGACTCTTGAATGCGTATGTCCATCTGCGAACAGGCATCCCATACCATCGCCAGGCTGTCCATCTGCTGCTGAGACAGATAGGACTGCCCTTTGGCGAGAATCTGGCTCTTGACAATCTCGTGCTTCCTCAGTTGGTCGCCCGTATTGTTCATGATCTCGAAGTATGTAGCTACATCCGTGTCCTGTGGCATTTCGGCCAATACGAAATATACATCATTCGCGATGTAATCAGCAAACTCCTTGATCTCCTCATTCTGTTCCTTTTTCAGTTTGGAAATGCTTAGAGCATCATCGTCCGTGGTAAGCGAGCAGTTCTCAATGGTGTTGTATGCTCCTTTGAAAGTCTTGATGTCTTCCTTATCATCGCTTTTATCCTCTATCGAGGGCGTAACGTCAGAATACAACGATTTGAGAAACTCCGACACCTCACGTCTCGAATCATATTCGAGACGGCTGGCATACAACTTGGGCATCAAATCTTTGCCCAAGACGTTCGACAACAGGGTCAAGACCGTAAGACGCTGCTGGCCGTCGATCACTTCGAGCTTTCGGCCCTGTGCTGAGGTGCGATTGATGTAGATGATCGAACCTACAAAATACTTGCGACCGAGCTTGAAGTTCTCATACAGGTCCTGGAGCAACTGAGTAATTTCTGTTTCGCCCCATGCGAAATCGCGCTGATACAGAGGGACTATATATTCATAGTCCCCGCCGAGCAGTTGCGAAATGTTCTTGTGTATATTATTTCGTTCCATTGTTGAAATCCATTTTGGTTATCCTTTCGCCTACTTGGTATTTCCTCCCGTCGATTTCGATTTTGTTGTTCACGCATTCTATCTCGGCTTTCGTATTGGAGAGGATGTATTGTGCGACCTCCTTTTCTTTCTTGCCGAGCCTCTTGCAGGCAATATCCTTCGACGCCTCTTCGATCAATGGTTTCAGTCCGGTTTCATCTATGGCAGACGCGATTGTGTGGAAGATCTCTTTCGGAAACTCTGACACTGTCGAATAGAATACCGTATCGTTTTCAAGTCGTTCGCGGTACGCAAGGTTGTATAAGTATTTGTAATAATCCACAACGCCCTTATCTCCGAATCTGTCGTAGAGAGCCATTATCAAGGAGATATAGACATCCTTGATATATTTGTCGCCTGTGCGCGAGGCCCCCTCATAATCGTTGCAGTATCGCGTGTAGTCTGCTCTGAATTGGACCAGTGGGGAATCCTCGTCGAGTTTGTCCTCGAACAGATATTTGTATGCCGACACATAGGTCTTGATGTATGAGAAAAACATCTGACCATTGATAATATCCATATTGATCGACACGAATGGGTTCTGGCCATCATCGTGTGCAGATCTCTTTGATATGCCCTCGGTCTCCTTGAAGTAGAGGTAGAGCAGGAAACTATGATTGTGCAGGGGCAGCGGAGACTTGTCATTGACGAATTGCACCCCCTTGAATTCCTTGACCTTGGATTTTTTGAAGTTGTATCCGCGGTGCTTTTTGCTCCATTGGCGTACTCTGTACAGCTCATTCACGACAAATTTCAGCAGCGACACTTCGGAATTTCTCGCTGACGTCTTTTCCCGTTCAGAGTCATGCCATTCGCGGTCAATCCTTATCTTCTCGGCCGTGAGTGTTAATTGGGTTGTCTCATTATCGATTGCGCGCAGATGGTAGGCTTTCAACAGATTGTATGCTTCGAGATCCTTGCCTCGGCCGTTCTGACTATCGAACATTTGAAACGCTTCCGAGAGGTCTGCTGCATTGATCATTACGACAGAGCATTTGTCGAGTATGAATTTCTTGAACTCCTCGCCATCCATACCATTCAGATCAAGCCATTGTCGGATGAATCTGAAATTCGCATAAATATTCTGCTTTGAATCCAAGTGCCTGTACTTGCACGCGAGTTTATATTTGGTCGCACTGTCCAGGCACATGAATAACAATGACAGGGTTGTCAACCGCTGTTGGCCGTCAACGATGTCAAGTTTGCCCGTATCCTTGTTCCGGTTAACGATTATGCTCCCCATCCTGTATTCCTCCTTGCTCATGTTGTCACGGATGCTGTTCAACAGCGTCTCGACGTGGGAGGTCTGCCAACGGTAGGGCCGTTGGTACATGGGGATGTCGAAGTCAGCGAAGTCAAGTTCCCTTATAAACTTGATGTCGGCCTTGATGTTGTCTATATTGTCCATCGGATCCTGTTTGGTGGTCTTTTGCGCAAATAATATAAAAAGTTTTGAAACTTCCAAATCACCCAAAACTCGCTATGTAATTTGCGGCCCTTTATGAGCCTGCTTTTCAGGCGTCCATAGATCCCGACTGGACTTGAAATGTGGTTGGTTGGAAAAAGAAAAAAGCGCAGGATCCGTACCTGTTACCCGTCCCGCAAACCTTAGGCATCTGGCATAGCCGTCACATCGTAGAACGAGTAACGCAGAGCCTACGCCGT
>CAMWXQ010000310.1 GCA_947178235.1 uncultured Muribaculaceae bacterium | reverse complement strand
ATCGCCAACCCCAACCCCCGCTACTTCGCTCACGATCCCGCCAAGAACACCGCAATGGACCACATCGGCCCCGCCGACATCTGGAACGATCTCCGCATCCTCACTCCCAGCCGTTGCCCCGACCACGAGATCATCACCAAGAAGATTGGCGCTCCCCGCTGGCACTCGGCAGATCCCAAGACCTTCACCATCGAGTGAGACAGTCCTAACAACTAATTTCTCATAACTACAACAATGAAAAAATCAATCATAAGACTGGCCGGGATGCTCTGCGCGCTCCTCATCGGTGCTGGCTTCACTGCCTGCAACCACGAGGATGACTACGCCACCACCGCAGACAGCAACATCATCGGCACATGGGACACCGCCGAGGGCTACGACGCAGCCATGGATATGCCCATCCCCGGCTACGAGTACACCTTCCAGACCATGGACTACAACGAGACGGAGTACAAGGTGGACAACCCCGACACCTTCGATGGTGTTGACCGTCCCGTCATGTATGACCGCGTACAGTTCACCGCAACCATCGACGGCGCATACGCAATCTTCTACAAGAAGGAGAATGGCGCATACGTCGAGAAGGCTCGCTACATCGCTCGCTTCACCGAGACTACCCTCTCGCTCTACAACATCGAGAAGACCGTCACCGAGGAGGTGAAGGATGAGGAAGGCAACGTTATCGGCACCGTCGACAAGGTTGTCCCCGATCTCACCCTCTTCAAGGAGTACACCGTCGAGACCCTCGACGAGGAGTGGCTCAAGATTGTGTGGACCAAGTCGGAGCGCATCGTCGTTACCTACACCACCCAGTACGAGTCCTACAACTTCAAGCGCGTGAAGTGATAGACCTCCCACGAGGCTGACCCCCGTCCGTCGGGGGCAGCCATCGACACAAGAAACCTCCCGAGGCTCCGATTCGGAACCTCGGGAGGCTCTTTTTATGCCCGATCCGTAACCTTTGGGTTATGGATTCGTGCCGTTTGCAAATTTTAACGGATAAAACATCTTTTATTGAATCTTTGATTGTATATTTGCATCATGAACGTGTGACTATGTATCTTCACACACATAGTCCGGCCCTATAAACCGCTGACATCTAAGCATGATCAAGAGTACAATCGAACAGGTAATCACAGAGGATCTTTCAGAAATGTGGCAGGTGCTTACTCCCGAGGAGAAGCGCCTGGTCATTGACAATTTCACCGTATCCCGTTTCAAGAAGAACCAGGTCATCTACCAGGAGGGCGACGAGCCCAAATATCTCTGGTGCCTCATCTCCGGCAAGGTCAAGAAGTACAAGGACGGAGTGGGCAACCGCGTCCAGATTCTCAGACTTATTAAGGCCGTCCAGTACTTCGGCTACCGCGCATACTTCGCAGGCCAGCGCTATGGTTCGAGCGCCGCGACCCTCGAAGCCTCAACCCTCGGATGCATCCCCATGGAGGTCGTCGAGAAGATCATGAAGAACAACATCACCCTTGCCATCTTCTTCATCCACGAGCTCTCGCGCAATCTCGGCAACTCCGACACGAAAATCGTCAACCTCACGCAGAAGCATATCCGCGGTCGTCTCGCCGAGACACTTATGGTCCTGCTCGACACCTACGGCACCGAGGAGGACGATAATATGACTCTCAAAATTTACCTTGGTCGCGAGGACCTGGCCAATCTCTCGAACATGACCACCGCAAACGCCATACGCACACTCTCCAACTTTGGCGACGAGCACCTCGTCGTGGTCGACGGCCGCAAAATCAAGATCCTCAACGAATCCGAACTCCGCCGCATCTCCACCACCGGCTGACCAAATTTACATTTCCGCCACGCGGAAATGTAAAGTTTAAAGTTTATGGCCTCCCGGCCTGGGTTTTAAGTTTATTTAGCTTCAATAGCTGAGAAAGCTAAGATAGCCATAATAGCTAAAATAGCTACCCCCAACCAACCCTGCTAAACTTTAAACCCGAGCGCGAAGCGCCTAAACTTTAAACTTTGAGGCCGTATGGCCGAAAAACCCAGAATATGCCCAAATTCAAATCCAAAATCGGCGTCGTCGCTGCCACCGTCGGGTCGGCCGTCGGCCTCGGCAACGTCTGGCGATTTCCCGCCGAAGCGCAGGCCAATGGCGGCGCAGCCTTCCTCCTCGTCTACATCCTCTGCATCTTCCTGCTCGGCATCCCAGTGATGACTGCCGAGTTCGCCCTCGGACGCGGCGGCGACAGTGACGCCGTAGGCGTGTTCCGAAAGGTCACCCCGCGTCACAAGTCTTGGTGGCTCACCGGCGCCCTCGCCGTTCTCGCCTCATACCTCATCCTCTCCTTCTACATGGTTGTCTCCGGATGGACGCTCGAATACCTCGTCCAGTCCGTCACCGGCAATCTCTACGCTGGCGACCTCTCCGAGGGAGCCTTCCGCGAGACCATGGGCTCGTACATCGCCGGGACATGGAGGCCTATAGTCATGACAGTCCTCATGATCGCAGCCAACCTCGCCGTGCTGCTGCGCGGCGTCCAGGGGGGCATCGAACGGATGTCAAACATCATGATGCCCGTGCTCTTCCTGTTGTTGCTTGTGTTCTGCTGCTTTTCCCTCACCCTCCCCGGGGCGGCCGACGGACTTCTCTTCTTCCTCAAACCCGACTTCTCCCTCG
>CAMWXQ010000309.1 GCA_947178235.1 uncultured Muribaculaceae bacterium | reverse complement strand
AAATCAAAGTGACCACACTTTGACGCGCTCATTTTTTGGCACATCCACCCCAAAGTCCTAACTTTGTGCCAAGAAAACAACCCTCCTATGAGCGAATTTTTAGACACCCTCACCGACGTAATCCTGCCGACCACCATCGTCTCACTACTCGTGATGCTCGCAGGAGCTCTGGCTGTACGCGTGGCGGTGAAATACTACCGCCACCGCAAACACGAGAAAATGCTATACCCCATACCCGTCAAGGATAAAGCTGTATTCACAAAATGGGTGGATACCGCCTGGGTACCAAGCCTTCTCTATTTCCTTTTAGAAGTTGGCATTTTGGTGATCTGTGTTATTGCCGTCAAATACCGGTTGGATTGGTTGATTCCCTTTGCAGTCACCGGATTGATTGCTACGATAGTCATCATTATGCTATGTTGTGCATATGGACCCTGGTGTATCGGAATAGGTTCCATATCATTGATTATACGGCATAATTCTTGCGAGGACAACATCCCTTACAAAGAGATTGAATCTGTCAGGCTCGCCACTCCCGCCCCCGATGCCAGATGCACATTCGGCATTCCCGGCTGCTCAGGCTACTGGGGCACGTGGCACGACTCCGAGCACGGCACATACACCGCCTGTTACGGCCGACGCGACCAATGCTTCTTTGTCCGCCTCAAAGATGGCCGAGGCTATATGCTCGGATGCAAAGACCCATCCTCAATTGTCGACCGACTGAACGACATACTCAAATAGACAATGATCCCACCCAAACAATCTCTGGATTTATGAGCAGCCTACAATTCGCACTATCGTTATTCTTTTTCCTTTTTGCCGGTGCATACGCTGTCCGCATCGGTACAAAATTCTTTCGTCTCCATCGTCAGATGAGAC
The DNA here is from genome assembly GCA_947178235.1 of uncultured Muribaculaceae bacterium. Classification (GTDB taxonomy): domain Bacteria; phylum Bacteroidota; class Bacteroidia; order Bacteroidales; family Muribaculaceae; genus Duncaniella. The sequence continues at coordinate 1,774 of CAMWXQ010000309.1, read as the reverse complement.
AACTTTACCCAATCCCGATAAAGGACAGGGCCCAAAGTTGGGAATTCGTTCCGCTCGCAAGCAAGCCTAATTTATATTGGGTGTTTGTTGCTGCCATTGTGATCGGCATCATGTATATTACCAATTTTTATGATCTCAAATGGGGCAGGTGGGCAATCATCCCCTTTGCAATAATAATGTTTGCAGACATCATTTTCGCTTACGCATTTGGCCCGAGCCTTCTCGGCATCGGCGAAAATTCATTCATACTGAAACTTAGCATGTTCATCGATACAATCCCATACGCCGACATCGAGTCCGTCAAGCTCGACGCTCCCGCGCCCGATGCTCGATCCACTTTTGGCGTGTCAGGCAATTTGGGCTACTGGGGCACATGGCACGACTCCGAGCACGGCACATACACCGCCTGTTACGGCCGGCCCGACCAATGCTTCTTTGTCCGTCTCAAAGATGGCCGCGGCTACATGCTCGGATGCAATAACACAGCCGAAATAGTAGACCGACTGAACGCAATCCTCGCCGAAAAATATTCTCACTGAGAATCTCCCGTGCACTGTCTCTCCAAATCGAGCAGGAAACGCTTCATCGCGAGGCCATAGGCATAGCCCGTGAGCGTCCCGTCCGAGCCGACGACGCGATGGCAGGGAATAAATATCGGCAGTGGGTTATGGTGACACGCCCCCGCCACAGCCCGACATCCACGGGGCGAGCCGATCGCGACGGCAATCTCGGCATAGCTCGCCGTCGCCCCATAGGGGATTTCGCCCAATCTCCTCCACACACGTTCGCGAAAAGGGGTTGCCCCACTCGTCGGGGCGAGCGGGAGGTCAAAACCATATCTCTGCCCCTCGAAGTATTCGCCAAGCTGACGCGCTGCCTCGGCGAGCAGCGGCGACGAGGGGGCGCGGAGCGGCTGATCGCATACAGGGAGGCACGCCGTCAGCCACTCCCCCTCAGCTTCGAGCCTCACGGGCCCGATGGGGGTGGCGATCACGCAGTATCCAGTCTGTTTATCCATATCGCGTGCAAAGTTATATATAATGGAGTTAATATTTGCCAATTTCAGCCTTTTTTCCTACTTTTGTTTGCGTCTAAGCGTTTTGATATAAAATCAAATCCCATAACCGCATAACCCCCCTGTCCATATGGAAAAAACCTGGCGTTGGTTCGGGCCCAACGATAAAATCACGCTCGACATGCTCCGGCAGATTGGTGTCGAGGGCATCGTGACCTCCCTCCACCATATCCCCAACGGCGAAGTTTGGAGCCTCGAAGAGGTCGAGAAGATGAAGAAGTTCATCGAAGACCACGGGCTGCGCTGGTCTGTCGTCGAGAGCCTCCCCGTCAGCGAGTCCATCAAGTACGGAGGCCCCGACCGCGACGAACTCATCGAGAAGTACAAGGAGAGCCTCCGCAATCTCGGCAAGGCCGGCGTCAAGACGGTGTGCTACAACTTCATGCCCGTGCTCGACTGGGCGCGCACCGACCTCGAATACCCCAACGAGGACGGAACCTCGAACCTCTACTTCAACCGCGCCGAGTTTGCCTACTTCGACATCCATATCCTCAAACGTCCCGGGGCTGAGGCCGACTATGACGCCGAGACCCTCCGCCGCATGAACACCGAGGTGCTCCCGCGCATGGATGCCGAGGCCGAACACCGACTGGTCGAGAACATCATCGTCAAGACCCAGGGATTCGTGAACGGCAACATCACCGAGAACGACAAGGAGCCTGTCGAGAAGTTCCGCAGCCTGCTCGACCTCTACAAAGG
>CAMWXQ010000308.1 GCA_947178235.1 uncultured Muribaculaceae bacterium | reverse complement strand
CATCTTCAACATCCAGAAAACCCGCTACTCAGGCGGCAGCGGCCAGAACGTCTACCGCGGCACACTCGAGAAGGCATGGCACTTTGAGGGTCAGGACACCGACATACCCCGTCTCTCCTACAATGACCTCAACCAGAACTACACACGCGTATCAAGTTTCTTCGTCGAGGACGGCAGCTACTTCCGTTGCAAACTCCTCACTCTGGGTTACACCCTTCCCAAGAGCATCATGAAAGATTACAACCTGCGATTCTACGTGTCGGCCCAGAATCTCTTCACCATCACCAAGTACACGGGTATGGATCCCGAAGTTCCCTTCCAGAACGGCAGTGCCATCGCTACAGGTATCGACTACAATAACTACCCCAACCCACGTACATTCCTCATCGGTTTAGACTTCAAATTCTAAGAAATCATGAAAATTAACAAGATATTTATCGCTGCCATCGGTGCAGCTTTGGCATTGAGCTCTTGCGACGACTTCCTGACCGAAGACGTGCGCGGCACCGAGAACCTTGACACATATTTCCAGACTGCCGACGAGGTCAATTCCTACGTGGGCGGATGCTACTTCGAAATCGCTAAGGGCGGCGGATGGTGGCAGATCTACAACACCTGGCTCATCTCCGATATGACCACCGACGACCTCTGGGACGGCAACACCACTCAGGACGACGGCTATCAGACCACGACCCACTTCATGCCCAACGGTCCCGAACAGGGTATCCTCCAGAACTTCTGGGGTGCACGTTATCAGGGTATCAACACCTGTAACGTAGCTCTCGAGCGCATACCCGGTGCCAATATGGATGAACATGAGAAAACCCTCCGCCTGGCCGAAGTGCGTTTTCTCCGCGCATTCTTCTACTTCGACCTTGTGCGCAACTTTGGCGGTGTTCCTATGTTGACATACTATGGTCAGGAAACAACCGGTATGGGACGTACATCTCAGGAAGATTGCTACGAGTTTATAGAGAAAGAGCTTGCTGCAGCAGCAGAAGTGCTTCCCCAACGCAGCGAGTGGGCTGCCGCCGACATGGGCCGCGCAACACGCGGTGCCGCTCTCGGCATCCTCGGCAAAGCTCAGCTCTATCAAGGCAAATGGGAAGAGGCCAAGGCTACCCTCAAGACAATCATCGACGAAGGTGAATATGAACTTCTCGCCAACTTCGGCGATGTATGGAGCGTCAAATTCAACAACTCCAAAGAGTCGCTCTTTGAAGTACAGCAGATGTACGGAGGCGACACCTACGCCCTCGGCGGCGCACTCACAGTCGTGACCGGCTGCCGTAACGGTGTCGGCGACGGATGGTCATGGGGTCCGCCCCCCAGCGACCTCGAGAACGCCTTCATCGCTGCAGGTGACACCGAGCGTCTCCGTTGGACAATCATCAAGACCGGCTGCACCTCCATCGCAGGCGAGACCCAGTTTGTCAAATTCATCCGTAACAACAGTTCGACCTTCGCAGGCGGAAATCAAAACGCCAAATTCATCAGCTACAAGGAAGACTTCGGCTGGACTGATATCATGCTGAACACAACCTATCTGATCGATCCCGGTCAGCATAAGTCAGCACGTATCATCCGCAAATATTTCGTTCCCCTTGAAGATCGTCCTGAAACCTACGACATTGACAAAATTCCTCTCAACCACCGCGTGCTCCGCTATGCCGACGTTCTCTTGATGTATGCCGAGGCCTGCGCTGAGACAGGTGCTACCACTGAGGCCCAGGACGCCCTCAATCAGGTACGTGCGCGCGTTGGTCTCGCCCCCGTGACCGCTACCGGCACCGCCCTCCGGGATGCAGTCCGCACCGAACGCCGTCTCGAGCTCGCCCACGAGCAGTGCCGTCTCTACGACCTGCGCCGCTGGGATTGTGACAACGGCAAGAAGATGATGTGCAATATCTTCGGCCCCAACGGCTCGTTCGTCAAGTATAACACCGGCGAGAATGCCGATATCTACGAAAAATGGAATCAGATCGAGCCTTCCGACAAGGGAACGCGTTTCCGCGAAGACCGCGACCTGCTCTATCCTATCCCCTTGTATGAAATCCAGCACTCTAACGGTGCAATCGTACAGAATCCCGGCTGGTAATATCTAATGTCAATAAGTAACAATATAACCCGATGAAAATATCAAAATATATCGCCATCGCCTCGATGGCTGTTGCAATGACCGCTTGTTTTGACGAGCCCACCGGCGAGTCGACCAAGCACCTCCCCGGCGAGGGAGACTCTGACTTGGAGGTTCCCGAGAATATCGTCTCACCCAAGCCGTCAGGCGCTGTGAAGACCGAGGCCGTAGCTATCAATGTCAACACCACATACCAGACAATGGAAGGCATCGGTGCCAGTGACTGCTGGCTCGGTGAGTTCATAGGCGAATACTGGAGCTCTAACCGTACAGAGGCTGCCAATTTGCTCTTCTCAAAACGCATCATCGCCGGCCAGCCCCAGGGCATCGGCCTGTCGATGTGGCGTGTCAACCTGGGCGGCGGCTCGGCCGAGCAGGGCGTCGATTCTAAGATTGTCAACGTCACCAACCGTGCCGAGTGTTATCTCAATCCCGATGGCACCTACAACTGGAACAACTGTGCAGGCCAGCGCTACTTCATGCAGCAGGCCAAGAACAGCGGCGTCGAGAACTTCGTGCTCTTCAGCAA
>CAMWXQ010000307.1 GCA_947178235.1 uncultured Muribaculaceae bacterium | reverse complement strand
CGCGGTCATATACAGGTCCGTCGGCCACGTCTTCGGCCACAACCTCGGTCAGTCCCGACTGGCCGGGCAGCGAAAGTGTGACGCTCACAAGGCTCCCCGACAGGAAGCTACGGATCTCTGTCGGATTCATACCGTCGAGCCGTCCCAGAGGGGTGTATTCCCACGAGTTGGAGCCGTAGAAGATCACCATGCTGCGTCCCTGGTAGAGCATTATGTCTCCCGGGACGGTTGTGATATAGGTATCCGAGGCGGGGAGGGCGCGAGGCAGGTCGCCGACCTTCTCGAACCCGCCGTAATCGCTCAGCCGTATGGTCACAGGCCCCTCGGATAACATCGAGACGAGTGCGGCTGTTGCGCCATTATCGGCGAGCGTCACCTCGCGGGTCTCGCCGTTGGCGGTGATGAGTATCGTGTTTTGAGCGTTTGCCATAATCATGAAGTAAGCCATCAATATGGTGGCGAAAACTCTTTTCATTGGGTAATCGGGAATTTTTACCGCAAAGATAAGGTTTTAATTTGGGTTTACACCAACCAATTCCGATACAATCGATACCATTAATTCAGTCCTGTTTGATACATTCACGCAGGCGGGCGAGGGCGGTGCGCATGTGGCGGTAGACGGCGGTTTCGCTGAGGCCCATCGCCGAGGCTATCTCGCCGAACTTCATCCCGCGACCGAAACGCATCTCGATCACCGCGCGCCCCTGTGGCGTCAGCTCCGAGGCCACGGCCTCTCGAAGCACTGCGATGGTCTCCTCGTCAGGCCAATCCTCGGTCTCGTACTCATCGACGGTTGGCAGATAGAGGTTCGTGATCCGCTCGCGTATGCCGAGGTCGCGGATATGGTTGAGACATCTGTTGCGCACGGCCCTCAACAGGTACCCCTCGGTCGGCACAGGTGTGTCGGCCTCGCCCGTATCGAGCAGCGTGGCGAAGAGGTCGTGGACGATGTCGCGCGCGAGCTCGTCGTCGCGCACCATCGTCAGGGCCAGTCGGTGCATCCGCGCAAAGTGGGCCTTGAAGAGCCGTTCTATCTCCCGTGGGTCTCTCATCTGTGATTCCTCGTTATGGTTATAACTCACTATGGGGCAGACTTATTGTTTAAGGATGCCCGACGAAGCCGACCCCGAGACCGCAGGCTGGTTGGTGCGCTCGACCTTCTTGCCGAACCCGAAGGTGTAGGTCACCACTATCTGTGCCACGGCTCTGTTGGTTTCGCTGATATGCACGAGGTCGGTGTCGTAGACCTCGCTCTGCATTTTGATGGTCGTCCCGCGGCGGTGCCAGCGTGAGAGGTTGAAGAAGTCTCCGCGGACATTCCAGTTGTCGTTGGCCCATCCGGCCGAGAAATACCAGGTCGATGGATGGTGGGCCCACATGCCGTTCATCCACCCGTCCGCCCACTCGGACGGGGTCATGTATGTGAGGGCGAAGTTCCAGTTGCGGACATAGTAGCGTGCTCGCAGATTGGCCTCGAATGACGAGTGACGGACATTGTACGGCGCTCCGTTGTAGTTGAGAATATTGCTTGCATCGCCCGAGAGCATCAGTGAGCGGTCGAATAGCCACAGTTTGGCGCTCATGCCGTACTGCCACTCGGCGAATCCCCCCATCGGCTGTTTGATCGTTCGGATGACACCGTCGGGTGTGGCTACGTAATCGAAGGCATATCGATTGCCGATGCTCCAGATCCATCCGTAGGCCGAGAGGCTGAAATTGTTGTTCGGGATCCATGTATAGGACAGCTCACCCTGGTAGAACTTGGCGGGTGTGAGGGCGGGATTGCCCGTGTAGCTGAGCAGGGGCGACGAGGCTATGACCATTGCGCTCTTGAAGCTCGGCGAGGGGAGCCATGTATTGTATATGAAGGTCGCCTCGATGGAGTGCTTCTGGCGTACGGAGTATTGGAGCGAGATGTCGAACTTGGGTGAGGCGGGCGAGTCTGAGGCATCCCCGAATTGCAGGCGGTCCCAGTCCCATCCCATCCCGGCCTGGCCGTAGAAGTCGCCGACCGATATGTCATAGTTTGCACCGACCTCGATGCGCGACGATGTGGCGCGGTCCAGGGCGTTGGCCGACCCCGTGTAGCGTGTGCGGTTGCGCTCCCACGAGCCCCCGACCTTGCAGAGCAGATTGCCCCATCGGCCGAAGGCGTGTTTGAATTTGAGGTCGGCTGACAGCTTGTTGGTGTTGTCGCTCGCTCCGTTGAGGATTTCGTCGAATCCCTCTTCGAGGTATGTCGAGTTCTTCTCGGTGTGCGAGTAGCTGTATGTCGGGTTGAAGGTCAGCGAGTTGCCTTTCGGGAGCTTGAAGAAGTAGTATCCCTTGTATGCCACGAATCCGCTCCTCTGGTTCTCGGTCGAGGCGTATGTCGAGGAGGGGAACAGGTCTGTGGAGTAGTTGACCGTGCCCGTGAGGTCCTAGCGCGGAGTGCGGTCGAGTTTTCCGCTCACTTCCGACGAAGCCTGTATGTTGGCGTCATTGTATATGGCGCGGAACGTGGCATAGTTCCAGTTTCGCTTCTCGCGCGAGCCGTCGGTGCGCGATTTGCGGGTGAATACATCGGTACCTCCGTCGGCGGAGAGGATACGGAATGTCTCGTCGAGTATCTCGCCAGTGTGCTTGAGGTCATAGTCAAGAACTCCTTTGATCTACAAGACAAATCTGC
>CAMWXQ010000306.1 GCA_947178235.1 uncultured Muribaculaceae bacterium | reverse complement strand
GGAATCATGCGGGCAAGGTGGAGGGCGTCGCCGTGTGCGCCGCCGGTGCGGTAGAGGAGGGTGCCGTCGTGGTCGAGCGATGCAGCGCCGTAGACGATTTCGTCCTTGCCGTCGCCATCGACGTCACCGACGGTGAGGGCGTGTGCACCCTCGCCCCACAGGCCCTTGTTCTTCTCCTTGGACTCGTGGAACCATACTTCCTGGAGCTTGCCGTCCTTGAAGTCCACGGCCCATACGAAGGCACAGCGATAGTATCCGCGGGCCATGATGACCGAGGGATGGAGGCCGTCGAGATATGCCACGCCGCCGAGATAGCGGTCCGAGCGGTTGCAGTAGTCATCGCCCCAAAGGCTCTCGCTCACATAGTCATACCCGGGCTTGTAGGCGATGGTGCTGAGGGCTTCGCCTGTCTTGCCCGAGAAGCAGGTGAGATATTCGGCGCCGCCGAGCACATGGCCGCGGGCGGCAGCCTTGCGCGAGCCTACATTATATATACGGTAGTCGTCTGTCTCCTTGTCGCCTGCCATCAGCACCCAGTTACCCTTGCCGTCCTTGGTGCCGGGAGCTGTCTTGCAGATCATCTCGGCCGAGCCGTCGCCGTCGAAGTCATAGACCATGAACTGGGTATAGTGGTTGCCCGAGCGGATGTTGTGCCCGAGGTCGACGCGCCAGAGCTTGGTGCCGTCGAGCTTGTAGCAGTCGATTATGGTGGGGCCTGTGAAGCCTGAGGATGCCGAGTCCTTGGCGTCCGAGGGTACCCACTTGACGAAAATCTCATAGACCCCGTCGCCATCGACGTCACCGACCGAGCAGTCGTCGGGCGAGTAGGTGTAGGAGTGTCCGTCGACCGAGCCCGAGGCTGGGCGGTCGAGGTGAACTTTCATATATGGATCTGACCACGCCTTGGCGGTGCCGGTGGGAGCCACGGATGTGTTGGTAGCCCTGACCTCATAGGTCGCGCCGGCCTGTCCGGCTGCGTCGAGGAAGTTGGTCTTGGTCGAGAGGGGTGCGTCGTTGACCTTGGTGCCGTCGCGGTAGATGTCGAATGTCGTGTTGGCGGCATCCGTGGTGAGCGAACGCCAGGAGACAAATACGCCCTCCGATGTGCCGACGGCCACCACGCCGCGGTCGAGATACTCGGCCTGGGGAGTGGCTGCGTATGCCGTGCCGCCCGCGAGGGCCGCCGCAGCGAGACAGCTGAGTAGCTGATGTTTCATGGGATATGGTTTTGGGTTTAAGGTTTAGGAGCTTCGCTCTTAAGTTTAAAGTTTAGTGGTTGGGGGAGTTTAGGAGCCTCGTTCTTGGGTTTGAAAAAAGTGGTTAAACTTTAAACCCGAGAGCGAAGCTCCTAAACTTTAAACTTAAACTTTTGCGTGCAAAAGTTTAAAATGATTTAGAACTCGGCCTTGCCGGGAGTGCGGGGGAAGGGGATTACGTCGCGGATGTTGGTCATGCCGGTGACGAAGAGGACGAGGCGCTCGAACCCGAGGCCGAAGCCCGAGTGGGGAACGGTGCCGAAGCGGCGGGTATCGAGGTACCACCACATATCCTTCATGGGAATGTGAAGCTCCTCGATGCGAGCGAGCAGCTTGTCATAGTCTGCCTCGCGCTCCGAGCCGCCGATGATCTCGCCGATGTTGGGGAAGAGGACATCCATGGCGCGGACGGTCTTTCCGTCCTCGTTCTGCTTCATGTAGAAGGCCTTGATATCCTTCGGGTAGTCGGTGAGGATAACGGGGCGCTTGAAATGCTCCTCGACAAGGTAGCGCTCGTGCTCGCTTTGGAGGTCGGTGCCCCAATCGACGGGGAACTCGAACTTCTTGCCCGAGGCTTTGAGGATCTCGACACCCTCGGTGTAGGGGAGGCGTACAAACTCGCTGCCGAGGACAAATTTCAGACGCTCGGTGAGACCCTTGTCGAAGTGCTCTTCGAGGAATGCGATGTCGTCGGGACAGGTTTCGAGGGCATAGCGGATGCAGTATTTGAGGAAGTCCTCGGCCAGATCCATGTTGTCCTTGATGTCATAGAAAGCCATCTCGGGCTCGATCATCCAGAACTCAGCGAGGTGACGCGGGGTGTTCGAGTTCTCGGCGCGGAACGTCGGGCCGAAGGTGTAGATGCGGCCCAGGGCGGTGGCGCCGAGCTCACCTTCGAGCTGACCCGAGACGGTGAGCGAGGTGTGCTTGCCGAAGAAGTCCTTCGAGTAGTCGACCTTGCCCTCCTCGTCCCTCGGGGGATTGGCTACATCGAGTGTGGTGACCTGGAACATCGCCCCGGCACCCTCGGCGTCGGAAGCCGTGATGAGGGGAGTGTGCAGGTAGTAGAAGCCACGCTCCTGGAAGTAGCGGTGGATGGCGAAGGCGAGGGCCGAGCGGATGCGCAGGATGGCCCCGAAGGTATTGGTGCGCGGACGCAGGTGAGCAATCTCGCGGAGGTATTCGAGGGTGTGTCCCTTCTTCTGCAAGGGGTAGGCCATCGGGTCGGCCGAGCCGTAGACTTCGAGCTCGTCGACCTGTATCTCGCAGCTCTGACCCTTGCCCATGGACTCGACGAGTTTGCCAGTGGCGCGGAGGCTCGAACCGGTGGTGACAGGTTTGAGCTGCTCCTCGTTGAACTTGGTCATGTCGAGCACCAGCTGTATGTTGCGGCTCGTCGAGCCGTCGTTGAGCTGGAT
>CAMWXQ010000305.1 GCA_947178235.1 uncultured Muribaculaceae bacterium | reverse complement strand
TATGGCCGTATTGAGGCTCATAGACTTGCCGATGATGCGCTGCGTGAGTATAATGTCCTGTATTATATGGACAACTACGTAGACGTCCATAGCCTGCCAGAAGAGTATCCAGAAGCTCGTCCCTCCCCCGACCGAGGTGATGAGACAGATGAGGGTCACAGGGATGAGGGAGACCAGTTGGAGATAGGGCACCATGTTGAGCAGCCCGATGAACATTCCCAGGACGACGGCGAGCGGGAGGCCGATGATGAGGAAGCCGATCGAAAAGAGGACACCCACGATGAAGGCGATCAGAGCCTGGCCGCGGAAGTATCGGTTCATCGACTGCTTGACGTCCGAAGCGATGCCGAAGACCACGCGGCGGTACTTAGGCATGACCATACGGCGCACACCGCGTGAGATGAGGTCGTAGTCGATCATGATGAATACCACATATAATATAACCATCAGCCAGCTGAACATACTCATCACGAGCGACACACTCCCCGTGATGACCGACCACGAGGCGTGCATCGCCTCCTCGGCCATGCGGGTCCACTCCTCGCGCGAGAGCTTCGAGGCGATCAGCTCGAAGTCGAGGTTGCGGCGCAGGAAGTCCTGCAACTCGGCGGGCACGAACGGAATCGAAGAGGTCGACGCCGAGTAGGCTTTCAGCATCCCCGCCATCTGGGCTGCCTCGTTGACGATCAGCGGGACGAGCAGGTAGCCGAGGACGCAGCAGAAGAAAAGGACCTCGAACAACGTCACCAACGTCGCCGACACACGCCCGCGCAGCCTCAGGAGCTCGCGGTTGTACTGCACGAACGGTTCGAGTATATAGGCTATGAGGCACCCGACGAGGAAGGGGAGCAGAACGCCACGGAGGGTGTCGATGAGCCACAGGGCTCCGAGGAAGAGGACACAATTGATGACCAGACGCACCGTGCGGTCGAGGTCAAAACGCTGTCTCACAATCATGTCGATGTGGGGATTGTCGGTAATGGGATGATTTTTCACGCCACGAAATTAGTCAAAATATTCCTATTTAGGAACATTTTTTGTACTTTTGTGCCAAATTACCCCAACATCACCGAAAAACCAATCTAAAACAAGAAAGATGGAAAAAGCCAACCGCAGCATGACGGAACCTGTACGCCAGCTGCTCTCCGACAAGGCATGGGCCCGATGGACCGCCCTCGCCCTGGTCGCCTCCATGATGCTCTTCGCATACATGTTTGTCGACGTTATGTCCCCCCTCCAATCCCTGGTACAGACCCAGAGGGGATGGTCGCCCGACGCATTCGGCTACTACGCCGGCGCCGAGTATATCCTCAACGTGTTCGGTTTCCTCATCCTCGCGGGCATCATCCTCGACAAGATGGGTGTACGCTTCACCGGTACCCTCTCGGCCTCGCTCATGGTAGGCGGCGCCTTCATCAAGCTATATGCGCTCACCAATGCCTTCGAGGGGACGGCTCTCGAAGTGTGGCTCTCGTCGTGGTGGACAGCGATGCCCGGCTCGGCCAAGCTCGCCGCACTCGGCTTCATGATCTTCGGCTGCGGATGCGAGATGGCCGGCATCACCGTCTCCAAGACCCTCGCCAAGTGGTTCGAGGGTAAGGAAATGGCCCTCGCGATGGGTCTCGAGATGGCTATCGCCCGCATCGGCGTGTTCGCCATCTTCTCCATCTCTCCCCGTCTCGCCGACTGGGGCGGAACACCCTCTGTGGTGACCCCTGTGGCCTTCTGTGCATGTCTCCTCTGCGTCGGTCTCCTCTGCTTCATCGTCTTCACCTTCATGGACTCGAAGCTCGACCGCGAGATGGGTGCATCTAAAGTTGCCGAGGCCGAGAGCGACGAGGAGTTCAAGCTCTCCGACGTGGGCGCAATCTTTTCGAGCAAGCTCTTCTGGATCATCGCCATGCTCTGCGTGCTCTACTACTCGGCCATCTTCCCCTTCCAGCGCTATGCTGCCAATATGTTGCAGTGCAACCTCGGCATCACCGAGACCCAGGCTTCGGACATCTTCCGCTGGTTCCCGATCGGCGCAGCCTGCCTCACCCCGTTCCTCGGGTGGTTCCTCGACAACAAGGGCAAGGGTGCCTCTATGCTCATCTGCGGTGCCATACTGATGATTGTCTGCCATCTCACATTCGCGTTCCTCGTGCCCGCGACCAAGAGCGAACTGCTCACCTACTCGGCCATCGTCGTCCTCGGCATCTCATTCTCGCTCGTGCCCGCGGCCCTCTGGCCTTCGGTACCCAAGGTGATGGACAAGCGATTCCTCGGCTCGGCCTACTCGCTCATCTTCTGGGTGCAGAACATCGGCCTCGCCTTCGTGCCCATCATCATCGGCAAGGTGCTGACCGCTTCCAACCCCGGCGTCACCGACCCCATGAAGTATGACTACACCGCCCCGATGTGTGTCTTCGCCTCGCTCGGCGTCCTCGCACTCATCTTCGGCCTCATCCTCAAAGCCATGGATGCCCGCCACCACTACGGCCTCGAAAAGCCCAACATCGTCAAGGACTACGAGGAAATGCGCATCGACGGCGAAGCGTGAGGAATTGAAAATTGAGAATTGAGAATTGAAAATTTCCATTCTCTTATCAATCACATAAGACCTATAAGACTTATAAGACACATACGCCATACCAAATATCGTATGTGTCTTATATGTATAATACCACGGATATGGAA
>CAMWXQ010000304.1 GCA_947178235.1 uncultured Muribaculaceae bacterium | reverse complement strand
GAACCGCTGGCACTACACATTCCCCCACCGCTTCTATCCCGACTACTATCAGAGCGGGGGGCTCGGATTCTATGAGTTCTTCGAACTCTGCGAGGATCTCGGTGCCGCGCCGCTCCCTGTCCTCAGCGTCGGCCTCGCGTGTCAGTATCAGAACAATGGTGAGGAGTGTCACGTCCCCGTCGACTCGCTCGGCCCTTACATACAGGATGCACTCGACCTCATCGAGTTTGCCAATGGCGACACCACGACCGTATGGGGCTCGCTGCGCGCCGAGATGGGCCACCCAGAGCCGTTCGGGCTCAAATACATAGGCATCGGCAATGAGCAGTGGGGCCCCGAGTATGTCGAGAGGCTCCGTCCCTTCATCGCCGCCATCCGTGCGCGCCATCCCGAGGTCAAGATTGTCGGCTCCTCCGGCCCTAAGCCGGACGGCGATCGATTCGATATGCTCTGGGAAGCTATGACCGACCTCGGTGCTGACCTCGTGGACGAGCATTTCTATGCCAGCGAGGAGTGGTTCGCGAAGTCCCCTTCGCGCTACGATGGCTATGACCGCAAACGTCCCAAGGTCTTTGCAGGCGAGTATGCGTGCCACGGCGCGGGGAAGAAGTTCAACCACTTCAACGCCGCCCTCCTCGAAGCCGCATTCCTCACCGGTGTCGAGCGCAATGCCGATGTCGTGGAGATGGCTACCTACGCGCCCCTCTTTGCGCATGTCGAGGGTTGGCAGTGGAGACCGGACCTAATCTGGTTCGACAATCTCCGCTCGATGCCCACTTCGAGCTACCATGTACAGAAACTCTATGCTGCGAACAAGGGCAAACACATCGCCCCGCTGACCGTCACCGAAGCCGACTCGACCCTCTTTGTCTCCGCCGTCACCGACGAGGGTGGCGAGGTGGTCGTTAAGGCGGTCAATCTCTCCGATTCGCCCGTTCCGCTCGACTTTGCCTTCAAGCAGGGTAAGAAAAAGATGTTTCAGCCCGCCTCAGTCACCGTCACCACGCTCCACGCCGAGGCCATGGCCGAGAACACCCTCGACCATCCCGACCTCGTCGCACCCGTCGAGCAGACCCTCCCGTATGACGGAGGTACACTCACTCTCCCCGCCAAGACCTTTGCCGTCTACCGATTCAAACCATGATCCATCCACACCTTATATAAATGAATATATCCAAGCTCATTGCCGCGGGGCTCATCGGCCTCTCGGCCATCCTCCCCGCCTCGGGTGCCGAGAAATTCACTGTGACACTCGCCCCCAATGACTCGGCACCTGTCATCGCCCCCGAGATCTACGGCCAGTTTGCCGAACACCTCGGCCGCTGCATATACGGCGGCATCTGGGTGGGCGAGGGCTCGGGAATCCCCAATACCCGCGGGTACCGCAACGACGTACTCCAAGCCTTCAAGGACTTGAAGATTCCCGTACTCCGTTGGCCCGGCGGATGCTTCGCCGATGAATACCACTGGGTCGACGGCATCGGCCCGCGCGAGAACCGCCCCCGCATGGTCAACACCAACTGGGGTGGCACCGTCGAGGACAACAGCTTCGGTACCCACGAGTTCTTCGACCTCTGCGAGCTCATCGGTGCCGAGCCGTATCTGAGCGGCAATGTCGGCTCGGGTACTGTCGAGGAGTTGGCTAAATGGGTAGAGTACATTACCGCCGAGGATGGCCCGATGGCCAAGAAGCGCAAGGAGAACGGGCGCGAGAAGCCATGGAAACTCAAATATCTCGGCGTCGGCAATGAGAGCTGGGGCTGCGGAGGCAACTTCACTCCCGAAGCGTACGCCAACGAGTACCGCCGCTATCAGACCTACTGCCGCAACTTCGGCGACAACCGCCTCTACCGCGTGGCCTCGGGGGCGAGCGACTATGACTACCGCTGGACCGACGTGTTGATGAAGAACGCTCGCCGCCACATGCAGGGCCTTTCGCTCCACTACTATACCGTGAAGGAGTGGAACCATAAGGGCTCCGCAACAGACTTCGACGCCGACTCGTACTACACCACCCTCGGCAAAGCCGTCGAGATCGACAGCGTAATCCGCCGCCATTCCGAGGTGATGGATAAGTATGACCCCGAGAAGCGTGTCGGCCTCCTCGTCGACGAGTGGGGGACATGGTGGGACGTTGAGCCCGGCACCAATCCCGACCACCTCTATCAGCAGAACACCATGCGCGACGCGATGGTCGCCGCCCTCTCGCTCAATATCTTCCACAACCACACCGACCGCGTCCGCATGGCCAATATCGCCCAGATCGCCAACGTCCTCCAAGCGATGGTCCTCACCCGCGACGCCGAGATGGTGCTGACGCCGACCTACCACGTCTTCCGCATGTACATACCCCACCAGGGTGCGCGCCACATACCCCTCGATGTCAATGGTCCGACGGCAGTCGACTCCAATGGCCGCGCATACCCCCTGCTGAGCGCAACCGCCTCTGAGAAGGACGGGCAGTTAACAATCTCGCTCGCCAATACCTCGCTCACCGAAGCCGCCGACGTCGAGATACCCCTCGGCGACATCAAGGCCAAAAACGCCACAGGCGAAATCCTGACCTCGGCCGACGTCCACGACCTCAACGACTTCGACAACCCCGACCGCGTCAAGCCCGCCCCCTTCAAGGACCTCCGCGTCAAAAACAACACCCTCACCGCCAAACTCCCACCCCTCTCCATC
>CAMWXQ010000303.1 GCA_947178235.1 uncultured Muribaculaceae bacterium | reverse complement strand
GCTGACAAGCTCGCCGAGATGTTCATCAACAACTTCAAGAAGTTCGAGGGCAACGAGGCCGGCAAGGCACTCGTAGCCGCAGGCCCCCACATCGAGAAGTAATCACACCCGATACCCCACAACCACAAAATCCATCCGCCCCCATCGGGGACGGATGGATTTTGAATTTTTTGATATTCCGCAAATTATGTGTATCTTTGTGATGCTTATGAAACTTATAGAGCTAAATATGGACCGCATCATAGCCTTGTGCAAAAAGTACAAGGTTCTTAAACTATGGGCGTTCGGTTCCATCCTCACGGCCCGATTCAATGACGATAGCGACGTGGATCTGTCGGTAGTCTTTGATTATGAGCATGTTTCAGACATGTTTGTCACATTCTTCGACTTCATAGACGAATTGCAGACCCTCCTCGGCCGTCGTGTCGACCTCGTGGACGAGACTGCCATAAGCAATCCGTATTTCCGCAAAGAACTCGACTCCACAAAACGACTGATATATGGATGACTCTATAAAGAAAACACTGACAGATATTCGGGAAGCCATTTCCAATATAGAATTGTTCTGCGAATCAAGGGAGCGAGAATACAAGACTTTCTGTGAGGACAAATGTTTCCGCAGTGCTGTTCAGTGGGAAATTGCCATAATCGGAGAGGCAATGAACCGTATCTTGAAGGTTGAACCTTCGATACCCATTACCTCAGCCCGTCGTATTGTGAATACCCGGAATTTTCTCATACATGGCTATGATAGCCTACGCCCCGATCTGATATGGGCTATTGTGATCAACCATCTTCCACTGTTAAAGACAGAAGTCGACAGACTGCTCGAATCCTAAGATAGATTCGGTAATTTGATAGTTGTGAGGTAATCAGTTGGAATATTGAAATTTAAATTGTACCTTTGCAGATAAATAAAGAACTATGGCAAGACCGATAAGAAATACACCTGCTCTATACGGCAAGGACGCAGAGCGTTTTCTTGCCGAAATCTCCGTGCTTCCCTCCGCAGAGGAGCGTAAGCGCGAACGTGAGCGCATACACGAGAGCGTCAGCGAATTCATGACGCTCGTATCGCGTCATAAAGCCAAAGCCTGATGGGGATGCTCAATCCGTTCACGAGATTGGGTACGACCGATTCCGTACCTGCCTTTGATTGCGGGGATGCGGATCTGAACGAATTCTTTGCGGTAGATGCCATCAAATGGCAGAAAGACCTCCTCACCGTCACCTATTATCTCGAATTTGATGGTGAGGTTGTATTGTATTTCAGCCTATCCAACGATAAAATCCAAGCCACCACATTGCCCAGAAGTTTCTGGCGCAAGATCAAGGCAAAGTTTAATCGCAACAAACACCGCAGCGACTATCCGGCTGTCAAGATAGGCCGTTTTGCTGTGGATAAGAAATATCGTTGCCGCCCCGAGCACTGGGGGACAAAAACAATGGACTTCATCAAGGAGTGGATGGTGGCCGAGAACAAGACCGGATGCTGCTTCATAACCGTGGACGCCTATCCGTCCGCAGTCCCCTTCTATCTGAAAAACGGCTTTAAATTTCTCGGTAGTGGAGAAGAGGAGCGGTACAAGAAATTCTTGGTGGCGTCCGACAGGACCGATACAATCGCCATGTATTTCTGTCTGAAATCAATCGTCTGATACGTCAGATTGACTATTCCTTCTGGTCGGCTTCTCCCTTTCTGTGTCTCCGGCCGCTGAAGTAGTCGTTGTGCATCTTGATGGCGAAGACGATGATCGAGCTCACCGTCGTGATGGCGTTGGTGATCACCAGGGGCCAGTTGGCCAGCATGAGGCCCTGGATGACAAAGAACACACTCCCCGCCCCGAGGAGCAGGAACGTGGGCAGCGCGATCCCGTCCGTGTCGCGGGTGCGGATGGTGTAGAAAGCCTGGGGCAGGTAGCCGCAGATCATGCACAGGGCGGCAGCATATCCGAAAAAGTCAATCATAGGTCAGCAGTTTTATAAGTTGAGTGCGGAGGGGATAACTATCTACAATTCAAACATCCGAGCGGTTTCCGAAGTTCACGGCCCCCGCCGCCCGCGAAAAAATGAGAAAAAATCTTCACTTCGGCCCGAAAAATTGCATATCTCGCCGAAAATCACTACCTTTGCCCCGCTTTGTGGCCTCGTGCCGCAGGGCACGATTTAATTAACCTATTTATTAACCATTTTTTTAATGACTGAAGAAGTTAAAAACTCCCCTATCGAGGACTTCGATTGGGAAGCCTATGCCAAAGGTGAGTCCAAGAGCGACAAGACCCGCGAAGAGCTCACCAAGACCTATGATGAATCGCTCAACACCGTGCGAGACAAGGACGTAATCGAAGGTACCATCATCTCGCTGAACAAGCGCGAGGCTGTGGTTAACATCGGCTACAAGAGCGACGGCATCATCCCCATGAGCGAATTTCGCTACAACCCCGACATCAAGGTCGGTGACACCGTCGAAGTCTTCATCGAGAATCAGGAAGACAAGAAGGGTCAGCTCATCCTCTCCCACCGCAAAGCCCGCGCAGCCCGCTCCTGGGACCTCGGCAACGACGCTCTCGAGAAAGACGAAGTCATCAAGGGTTACATCAAGTGCCGCACTAAGGGTGGTATGCTTGTCGACGTTTTCGGCATCGAAGCTTTCCTCCCCGGCTCACAGATCGACGTTAAGCCCATCCGCGACTACGATATCTTCG
>CAMWXQ010000302.1 GCA_947178235.1 uncultured Muribaculaceae bacterium | reverse complement strand
ATCCTGCCGTAAAAATCGGACGTCTGGCAGTGAACGAAGAATTTGTCGGTTGTGGTCTCGGTACATTCATCATCGACAATATCAAGTATGTGTTTGCCAACGGCAAGCGTCTTGGGTGCCGATTTATAACCGTTGACGCGTTGAGCACAGCCGTCGCGTTCTACGAAAAGAACGGCTTTCAATTCTTTACCGAACAAGACAAAGACGATGAAACTCGTCTGATGTTTTTCGACCTCAAAAACTTTGTTGATTAAATCTTATGATGTAAACTTGCCGCATCACGGATAAAAAATTAAGGCGTATTATGTGCTGAAATCTAATCGATTTCAACTTTCTTTTATTAGGCCGTCAAAACCATTGGAGGTATGCTGTTGTTGTAGTTTTGGAAAATGCTATACAAACCCCCAAAGACAGTGAAAAAGATATTCCTTTCCCTAATTATGGCTGTGACAACATTTTTCGCATCGAATGCCAAGGCATTGTCGGACACTACCTATCTCGACGGTTCGGTCGGACGGCTCTACACCATCATAGACAGGCCCGATGGGACGGACCATAAGGTTCCCCTCGTGATAATCTGCCACGGATTCAGCGGCAACTGCCGTTCGCCGTTCATGGCAGCTCTGTCTGAGAGCATCGTGTCTCAGGGGATGGCCATACTGCGCTTCGACTTCAACGGACATGGCCTAAGCGATGGCGAATTCAAGGATATGACCGTGCTGAACGAAATCGATGATCTCAAAAAGGTCATCGACTGGGCCGAAAGGCAATCATGGGTCAAGAATATTAGCCTCGTAGGCCACTCGCAGGGTGGTGTCGTCGTGAGTATGGTGAGCGGTGAGTTGGGCGACAAGGTCGTAAAAGCCGAAGTCCTCCTCGCAGCCGCCGCCGTGTTGCGCGATGATGCCCTGCGCGGAAATACGATGGGTGCAATCTATAATCCCTGGGATTTCAAGGGGGAGTATATCGAATTGCCTCATTCACCAGAGGCTGGCCCCCTGTTGCTTGGCAAGAACTATATTGAGACCGCCCTCCGTCTGCCCATCTACGAAACCGCAGCCAACTATGACGGCCCGGCCTTGATAGTGCAGGGTACGCATGATCAGATAGTTCCCTACACCTATGCCGAGCGGTACAACGAGAAAATCACAGGCAGCGAGCTCAAACTGATCCCCGACGAGAACCACGGATTCACCAATACGATGAAAGAAACCTCCCTGATCGTCGCCGACTGGTTGAAGTCCGTATTGTTTAAGTAAAGGATAAGTAAGTGTAATAAAAAAGAGCGGGACTTCAAAGTCTCGCTCTTGCTTTTAGGGAGAGGGTGTTGCATAATGCCTAATGGTACGGACGTACGGCTCGTGCCTCCGCAACGTAAACGTATCAAAATATGAGCGTTACCCACTCTTGATGCTGCGGACGTACGAGCCGTACGTCCGTACTCACTGATGATTTGCAACTCCTACTTTTAATTTAAGAAACTTTATTCAACCACTATATCTTGCATAACGGTGGCATTGAACATTGTTCCTTGCTGAATTTTCGGCATAGAACCCTTCATGCAACCACTGATAAGACCAAGTGGGAAAAATAACACGGATAAGACAATAACGCCACCGAGTCTGCTGCCTCCATTCTTGCAGTTGCTAAGACGAAGTGAAACACGTTTGTTGTCGATTGTCTTGGTATAGGCACTTACCATGCAGATTTTGCCTGCTTTTCCCCACGCACCGTTGGGATCAGAGGTGAACTCGATAAAGGCTGGGGCACCTGCCTTTATAAGCACCCTCGATCCATCTGCTGAATACACATCCGATTCTACGATCGAACTGATGGCACCAGACTCTGCTTTGTTGTCGGCCTTGAAGTTTTCGTTGACGCGAAGCAACAACTGAGTGCCGTTTTCCAGTACGTTACTTCGATTACTTGAAGATTGTGCCATGGCATCAATCTTTCAAAAAATCAGAGCGAGCCGATGACCAGGAAGGTCAGGCCTATGAGGAGGATGGTGAGGTCAAAGAGTTTGAGGCGGAGGTGCTGCTCGTGGAGGATGAGGAAGCCGTAGAAGAAGGAGACTATGACGCTACCGCGGCGTATCATCGAGACTACGGCGATCATCGAGCCCTCCATCGAGAGCGAGTAGAAGTAGGCGAGGTCGGCCACGGTGAGGAACACGGAGATGAGCGGTATGGTCCACCGCCATTTGAGCGGGGTCTGTCCGGGACGGACGCGCATGATGAGGTAGAGCGTCACGCCCATGATCACGAGCTGATAGAGCGAGTACCAGGCCTGGACTTCGAGCGGCTCGAAGCTCCGCATCAAGAACTTGTCGTACAGTGCGCTGACCGCCCCGAGCGTAGTAGCTCCGATGGCCATCCACACCCATCGGCTCGTGCGCAGCGAGAAACCCTCCTTGCCCCCGACCTTGCTTATGAAGAACAGCGACCAGAAGCCGAGCAGCACGCCTGCCCACTGCCATCCGTTGAGCCGCTCGCCGAAGATGATGAGCGCGCCGACGAGCACGAGTACTGGTCGGGAGGCATTGACGGGTCCCGCGATGGTGAGCGGGAGATGTTTGATCGACGCATACCCGAGCCCCCACGAGCTGAGCACGATGAGCGATTTGAGCAGGATGAACCCGTGCCCTTGAAGGGTATTGCCGAGACCCCAGTTGCCATGCCAGATACCAGTGGCGATGACGGGAGCCATCAGCAGCGCGC
>CAMWXQ010000301.1 GCA_947178235.1 uncultured Muribaculaceae bacterium | reverse complement strand
AAAGCGACAGGTGGGGGGTGGCGCCCCAGGAGGTGTCGCCGCCAAGACCGCGCTGGGCGAGGTCGATGTTGAAGAATACGGCGGCGCGGTGGCGGCGGACGTCGTTGTTGTGCATCTGATGTCTCTTCATGCCGGGGTCGAGGTCTTCGGGTAGGAGGTCGAGGGCCGAGACGTTGAGGGGTTGGAGACCTGCAACACCGATGCCGTATCCGTCGGCGTCAGTGAGCGAGGCGGTGCGCACGTCGGTGTGGTTGCCCGATTCCTGGGGGCGGATATAGGGATAGTATTGATCCGAAACCTTGCCCGACCATGTACCCATGAAGGTGGCTGTGTAGCGGTCAGAGTAGTTCTCCTCGGGGCCGCGTCCGTACCATGTGAAGTCCTGCATCGAAGCGGGTAGGGTGAGGCGCATACCGTAGCGCATGAGCTCGGGGAAATCCTTGGAGTCGGGTGTCCATTTCGAGTTGACTTGGACGCGCCCGTCGCCACCGACGGTGTAGGTGAGTACGAGGGTAGAGGGGACTTCGGCGAGGCGGTATGTGGCGGTGACAACGGGGAGGGGGCCGGCGGTGGAGAGGTGTACGCTCTTGACCTTGCGGTTCTCGGCCGCGTAGCGCCATGCGTTGAGACGGCGGTGCGATTCATCGCCCATGTCGTTGTCGGTTGGAGCGCGCCAGAACGATGGAATCATCGGTTCCTGCATCAACCGGCGACCGTTGAGGTTGATGTCGCGGAGAAGTCCGCTCACAGAGTCGATGACGACGCTGACGCCGCCGTCACAGGTGAATACCCAATTCTTTCCACGCTTCTCTATCGACGGTACCGAGGCAGTTGACAGGGCTGCGGGTGAGGAGAAATGGCCGGGAGTCAAGGCGAATTCCTCGCGGGCGACCTCGTGGCCCGAAGGAATGACCTCGTCACCCTCGCGCTGGGTGGCGTAGATGGCGAGATAGTGTTCGCGTCCATCGGTGAGGTCGCTCTTGAAGGGTATCTTGACCTCTTTGGTGCCACCTGCGGGGAGGTTGAGGGTGAAATTGCCGCTCTCGGTCCGTACGCCGTCCGATGTGATGACCCACTCGAAGTCATAGCGGTCGAGATTGCGGGTATGGAAGTTGTTGTGTACCTTGACCTTTCCAGATGCGGGGTCGTCGGAGCTGAAAAGTATGTCCTGGTACACCTTCTTGACCTCGACTATACCGGGGTGGGTGGTGCGGTCGGGTTGGACGAGGCCGTTGATACAGAAATTCTCGTTGTGCGGGTAGTTGTATGCCCCGAAGTCACCGCCATAGGCCCAGTAGGGTGTGCCGAGTTCGTCGTGGGTGAGTATGCCCTGGTCGACCCAGTCCCAAATGAAACCGCCCTGCATATGAGGGGCCGAGCGGATAATGTCCCAGTACTCTTGGAAGTTGCCGTTGCTGTTGCCCATGGCGTGCGAGTACTCGCACATTATATAGGGTCGCGACTGGGGCGATGAGGCGTACTGTTTCATCCTTTCGATGCTCGGGTACATCGGGCAGACGATGTCGGTGTTGGCCTCCTGCATGGCTTGTTCGAACTGGACGAAGCGGGTATTGTCGCGGTTCTTGATCCAGTTGTATGCGTCGATGAAGTTGGCGCCGTTGCCACACTCGTTGCCGAGTGACCAGATGATTACCGATGGATGGTTCTTGTCACGCTCCACAAGCATCTGTTCGCGGTCGAGGATGGCATCGTGCCACTCGGGGCGGATCGCAGGGTGGAGCGGGTCGATCTCGCGCAGAGGCATCGAGCCCATCTCATGGGCCTCGATGTTGGCTTCGTCCACGAGATAGATGCCATACTTGTCACAGAGCTCGTACCAGAGCGGGGTCTGCGGGTAGTGGCTCGTGCGAACGGCATTGATATTGTGCCTCTTCATGGTGAGGATGTCCTGCACCATCGTGGCCGAGTCGGCTACGTGGCCGAGGGTCTGGTGATGCTCGTGGAGATTGACGCCATGCACCTCGAGAGGTTTGCCATTGATTTTGAGCTGAGCGTCGGTGATTTCGACTTTTCGGAATCCGATTTTGGCCGACGTAGCCTCGATGGTCTTCCCCTCGGCATCCTTGAGGTCAATGACGAGGGTGTACAGTTCGGGAGTCTCGCCTGTCCACGGGGTTATGCCCTTGACCGTCGTGTCGAAGCGGGACTCCGAAAGCCCCTCCTTCGCATCGAGCGGCTTGGCCGAGCGGTAGATACGTTTTCCCTGCGCATCAAACAGCGAAGTCTCGACGGTCAACCTCTGAGCCTTGTCCGATGCGTTCTCGATCTCAACGGCGAGGTCGAGCGTACCGTGGCGGTAGGCATCGTCGAGGGATGCCTTGGCGAAGAAGTCGCGAATGCGTACAGGCGCGACAGAGTAGAGATAGACGTCGCGGTCGATGCCCGAGAGGCGCCAGAAATCCTGGTCTTCGAGATAAGAGCCATCGGTCCATCGGTAGACCTCACAGGCGATGCGGTTCTCGCCCGGACGTACGTGTTCGGTGATGTCAAACTCGGCGGGGTTCTTGGTGCTCTGCGCATAGCCCACACGTTTGCCGTTGATCCACACATACATTCCTGCTGTCGAGCCGTCGAAGTGGAGGATTACCCTGCGGCCGTCCCATGACGCGGGGAGTGTGAACGAGCGGCGATAGCTGCCGACGGGATTGTCCGTGTGGGGGATATGCGGGGGATTCTTCGGTAAAGGATACTTGATGTTGGTGTAGATT
>CAMWXQ010000300.1 GCA_947178235.1 uncultured Muribaculaceae bacterium | reverse complement strand
CGGGGTCAGCCTCCAAGCCGAGCTTTCGCGCCGCCTCCCCGACGAGAATTCTGCCCGCGAGGTCCTCGAAGCATGTGCAAAGACAACGTTCACCGGCAATGACATCACCGTCCGACCCCTGCGCAAGTCACCCGCTCCCCCCTTCACCACCTCCACGCTCCAACAGGAGGCGGGCCGCAAGCTCGGTTTCACCGTCTCGCAGACGATGATGATTGCCCAGAAACTCTATGAGGCCGGTTACATAACATATATGCGTACCGACTCGCTCAATCTCTCGAAGCTCGCCCTCGGCGCCTCGGCCGACCTCATCCGCAACGAGCTGGGCGAGAAATATCTGAAAATCCGCAACTACCATACCTCGTCCAAGGGGGCACAGGAGGCCCACGAGGCTATCCGCCCCACATACATCGACCGTGAGACCATCGACGGCACCGCCCAGGAGAAGAAGCTCTACCGCCTCATCCGCCTGCGTACGCTCGCCTCGCAGATGGCCGATGCCGAGCTCGAAAAGACCACCGTGCAGATCGACGTCGCCGGCGAGAAGGAGCACTTCACCGCCTCGGGCGAGGTCGTGACCTTCGACGGATTCCTCCGCCTCTATATGGAGAGCAGCGACGACGAGGCCGATGCACCCCTCACCCCCGAGGGAACCCTGCCGCGCATGACTGTCGGTGAGCCCCTCGCACTCGGCTCTGCCACTGCCACCGAGCGATTCACACTCGCACCTCCGCGCTATACCGAGGCCTCGCTCGTCAAGAAGATGGAGGAGCTCGGCATAGGCCGTCCCTCGACCTACGCTCCCACGATCTCGACCATACAGAACCGCGAATATATCATGAAGGGTGAGAAGCCTGGCGTGGAGCGCCAGTATGACGTCCTCACCCTCGAAGATGGCAAGATCGCCAAGTCGGTCCGCACCGAGCATGTCGGTGCCGAGAAGGGCAAGCTCATCCCCACGGACACCGGAATCATCGTGAACGAATTCCTCACCGACCACTTCCCCGACATCCTCGACTATGACTTCACTGCCGGCATGGAGGCCAAGTTCGACCGCATTGCTGAGGGCGAGGCCGACTGGAAGGGGGAGATAGTGGACTTCTACGGAATGTTCCATCCCGAGGTCGAGAAGGCCAATGATATGCGCACCGAGCGCAAGGTGGGCGAGCGTCTGCTCGGCACCCATCCCGAGACAGGCGAGCCCGTGTCGGTGAAGATCGGCCGCTTCGGACCCATAGCACAGATCGGTTCGACCGAGGCCGACGCCAAGCCCCGCTTTGCCTCGCTGCGCAAGGATCAGAGCGTCTTCGACATCACTCTCGAAGAGGCACTGAAACTCTTCGATCTCCCACGCGAGGTTGGAGAGTACGAGGGTAAGGTAGTCACCGCCGCCGTGGGCCGCTTCGGTCCCTATATCCGCCACGACGGCAAGTTTGTGAGCATCCCCAAGACCCTTTCGCCCACATCCATAACCCTCGAAGAGGCCGTCGAGCTCATCGAGACCAAGCGCAAGGCCGACAGCAACAAGGTGGTCAAGACTTTTGCCGAAGACCCCGACGTGAGCATCCTCAATGGCCGCTATGGCGTATATATCGCCTGTGGCAAGCAGAACTACAAGATTCCCAAGACTGTCGAAGACCCCTCGGCCCTCACCATCGAGGAGGTCCGCGACATCATGGCCGCCCAGGATGCCGCCCCCAAGAAACCCCGCAAGACAACACGAACAAAGAAAAGTTGAAAGTTGACATGCCCCGTCCGAAATACACGACCAAACCAGGCGCAGAGCGTAGCGGATTCAAGCCCGACGTCATAGAGGCCTATGATGTCGCCGAAGATGCGCCTCTGCTCGAATATCTCTTCAAGGTCATGCCCGACCGCAAGCGTACCGCCGTCAAGGCCCTGCTTGCGCACAATCAGATAGCAGTCAACGGCGTCCCCGTCAGACAATTCGATACACCTCTCGCCCCCGGCGACAGGGTCGAGGCCAATCTCACGCGCGAATTCCGTGTGTTCTACAACCGCCGTCTCAAAATTGTCTACGAGGACGACGACATCATCGTTGCCCACAAGGGCTACGGCCTGCTCTCCATGGGCAATGACAAGGTCAAGGATGGCACGGCTTACAGCATACTCAAAGAGTATTTGAAATGGAAGGACCCGCGTAACAAGCTCTTCATCGTCCACCGCCTTGACCGCGACACCTCGGGGCTCATGGTCTTCGCTAAGAGCCAGGAGGCCAAAGAACGCCTGCAACACAACTGGAACAACATGGTCATCTCGCGCAAATACCTCGCCGTCGTCGAGGGTGGTGCCCCCGACCCCGAGGAGGGTGAGATTCGCGGATACCTCGCTGAGAACTCCAAGTTTGAGGTTTATGTTACGGACAACCCCAAGGAGGGTCAGCTCGCCGTCACCCGCTACAAGACTCTCCGCCGCGGAGGTGGCTATGCCCTGCTCGAAGTCTCGCTCGACACGGGCCGCAAGAATCAGATACGCGTCCACATGAAGCACCTCGGCCACCCCATATCGGGAGACCGACGCTACGGAGGCAGCCCCAACTCGATCCACCGCATGGCCCTCCACGCCCAGACCCTCCGTTTCGTCCACCCAATCACCCGCAAGGACATGAACTTCACCACCCCCGTCCCCTCCTCCTTCCAACGCCTCCTCGGCGCCGGGAGATAAGACCAGTCTCATATACACATCTCCGAGCCCCAGAGACAAGAGGCAAGA
>CAMWXQ010000299.1 GCA_947178235.1 uncultured Muribaculaceae bacterium | reverse complement strand
CCCCTTGACTCCCTTGCATCTCGCGAGGCTCGAATTGTAATACCTCACATCCCCCGTCACCTCTTCGCCAACGAAGGGTGGCAGGGGGGGATTACAATCCTCCGACGAGATCTCGACCTCGGCGACCACGAGCCCTTCGAGATGGCCGTGGAACTCATCGACCTCCCAGCGCCATCCCCCATAAGGGACGATGTAGCGGGTCTTGTCGATGCTCCACCCGCCGACCAATCGCTCGGCCATATGGTCGGCCTCCGCGACGGGAATCTCGTACTCCCACTCGTCTCGTTCGAGACCGTGATTGAGCCCCTTGACCGTCAGCCATGCCTTAGCACCCCCGACACGGATTCTGACGGTGGGACGCGGGGCCTCAGAGAGATAGGTCTGACGCATCGGGATGCTCTCAGTCGCCATCAAACGGTAGTCGGGAGAGACTACCAGAAATTTACGTTCTATTTCCTTTGCCATTGCTGAATTATACGGTTCGGTGATGCAGTTGTCTCTTTTTTTGAGTATATTTGCACAAAATTACTCATTCTTTTGTCCCCGGGCAAGAGACTTGTCCGTTAATCATCAATTCTGTCAAGTTGAGGTACATTTTCGCCTTCATATTAACCCTCTTGGCCGGAGCCGCCGCGTTGGCAGCCCCCGCCACACAAGCCGGTCAGCACGAATACACCGACCTCAGCGGTGTCGTGCGTGATTCCGACACGGGCGAAGGTGTGCCGTTCGCGACTGTCTTTCTCAAAGGGACGGACCGCGGCGAACTCACCGATGACGACGGACACTACCGCATCCGTACCTCGCACCACTTCGACTCGGTGATGGTAAGCGCCATGGGCTACCGCACACTCACACTCCCCGCTCCACGCCGAGGTCGTGGAGGTAAAACGACTCTCGACGTAAAGCTCGACCCAGTCGGTGTGATGCTCGGCCAGGTCGTTGTCAAGCCCAAGCGCGAGAAGTATTCGAAGAAGAACAATCCCGCCTTGCAGATGATGGAGAAGATCCGCGAGCGCCAGGACTCGGGCAATCCCGCTCTGCTCCATCCATACTACTCGTTCGACAAGTACGAGGTCATGACCCTCGGCGTGAAGGACTACAAGCACTACCTCCCGATGGACAGCGCGGGTGAGGGGAACAAGATCTTCAACTTCCTCGCCCAGTACGTCGACACCTCGGTCATCACGGGCGAGCCGATACTCAATGTCTCGGTGCGCGAGAAGGCCTCGCAGGTACACAACCGCCGCGACCCGCAGACGACCAAGGAGTATGTGCTCGGTCTGCGCAACGCGGGTATGGACGAGATGCTCGACCCAAAATCGATGCAGAAGCTCTTCGAGGATGTGATGAGGGAGGTAGACATCTATCAGAACGACATTCCCCTCTTCCAAGTCCGTTTCGTGAGCCCGCTGTCACGCATTGCCCCCGACTTCTACAAATATTACCTCACCGATACCGTCGTGGTCGATTCGGTTCTCTGCTACGAACTCTCCTTTGTGCCCCACAACTCATCACAGATGGGATTTACAGGTAAGTTGTATGTGGCCGCGGATGACTCGACCATGTTCCTGCGCCGCATCAACTTGCAGGTACCTCACAATATCAACCTCAACTTCGTCAGCGACCTCCGGCTCACGCAGACATTCGACCGCGCCGACGACGGCTCGCGTCTGAAAACCTCCGACGAGATGGCCTTCGAGGCATCGTGGCTCCCCGGTCTACCAGGCGTGACGGGCACGAGGCGCGTGCGCTACACGGGCCATAGGTTCGAACCCGCCGAGGACACGACCATCTATGACCGTGGTCTGCGGCAGGTCATTGATCCCCGCGTATATGCCCGCGACGATGACTTTTGGAAATCGGCCCGAACCCTCGAAATGCAGCAGGGTGAGGCACGTATGCACCAGATGATGGCCGACCTGCGCAGCAAACCCCTGTATTATTACGGAGAGAAAATCGTCCGCACCGTCGGCATCGGGTATATCCCAACCGGCAACCCCTCGAAATTCGACATTGGCAAGCTGATAACATTCCTCTCCTACAACGACGTCGAAGGTTGGAGGCCGAGGTTCGGTGGCATGACGACGGCCAACCTCTCGAAGCGTCTCTTCGGACGTGGATATGTCGCGTATGGATTCAAGGATCATCGTTGGAAGTATCAGATCGAGGCCGAATACTCGTTCAACGACAAGGAGTATCACGCCCGCGAGTTCCCGGTCCATTCTCTGACGCTTACCTCGGCGTATGACATGAAGAAGATGGGAGAGTCGTTCGAGTCGTCCAACTCGGACAACATCTTCGACGCCATCAAGAGCCACCGCGACGTTATGATGCTCTACGAGCGCCTCAACTCGCTCACCTACACGATGGAGAACGAGCACAACCTCACCGTCGGGGCTACGTTGCGCCACGTCCGCCGCGAGCCGTGCAGATACCTCACATTCACCGACGGGTATGGCAGGAATGTCTCGCACTACAACAACGTCTCGGCCACCGCCGAAATCCGTTGGGCCCCGGGCGAGAAGTTCTTCCAGTCGCGCAACAGCCGCAAGCCGATCAATGTCGACGCTCCGATCTTCACCCTCAGCCATACTTGGGGCCCGAAGGGAGCATTGGGCAACAAGTGGGCCGTATCGAAGACCGAATTTTCATTCAGCAAGCGCTTTTGGCTCTCGGCCTTTGGCGACATAGACCTCTACGTCAAGGGTGGGCACGTCTGGACCCAGGTTTCGTATC
>CAMWXQ010000298.1 GCA_947178235.1 uncultured Muribaculaceae bacterium | reverse complement strand
CCCTCACGCAGACCGTCGGGCGCGCGGCCCGCAACCTCAACGGCACCGTCATCATGTACGCCGACAAGATCACCGAGTCGATGCAGCAGACCATCGACGAGACGGCCCGCCGCCGTCAGATTCAGCTCAAATACAACGAGGAGCACGGCATCACCCCGCAGGCGATCGTCAAGGCGCGCAATGCCATCGTCGGTGTCGACACGGACATCGACGTCGACCCAACCTCGATCAAACAGGGGAAGAAGGGGAAGGGCACGATGCTCCCCGCACCCTCCGAGCGCAAGGCCGGCCCGAAGCCGCGTCAGAAGACTCCCGCCGTACCCTATGGCCAGGAATACACCCGCAGCGTAGACCTCGCCGCCGACCCCGTGATGCAGTATTTCGGCAAGGAGGACCTCGCCAAGTTCATCGACCGTCGCATGGCCGACATGAAGGCCGCAGCCAAGGAGATGAACTTCATCGAAGCCGCCCAGATACGAGACGAAATCCTCGCCATGCAGGAGAAACTGAAAGAGATGGAGAATTGAGACTGATTCTCAATTCCCAATTCCTAATCCCCAATTCCATATATGTCCACCTTCCTCCCCACAAGCGTCAAGGAAATGAAAGCCCTCGGATGGGACTACGTCGACGTCGTCCTGTTCAGTGGCGACGCATACGTCGACCATCCCTCGTTCGGGGCTGCCGTCCTCGGGCGCGTATTGCAGAATGCCGGATACCGCGTTGCGATAGTCCCGCAGCCCAACTGGCAGGACGACCTGCGCGACTTCCGCAAATTCGGGGCACCGCGTCTCTTCTTCGGCGTATCAGCCGGGGCCATGGACTCGATGGTCAACCACTATACCGCTGCCCGCCGCCTCCGCTCGGACGACGCCTTCACCCCCGGAGCGCGCCACGGCGCCCGCCCCGACTATCCCACCATAGTATATTCGGGGATACTCCGCGACCTATTCCCCGACACACCGATTGTCGCCGGTGGCATCGAGGCATCCATGCGTCGCCTCTCGCACTACGACTACTGGCAGGACCGCCTGCGCCCCTCGCTCCTCATGGACTGCCGAGCATCGC
This sequence comes from uncultured Muribaculaceae bacterium, assembly GCA_947178235.1. GTDB lineage: Bacteria > Bacteroidota > Bacteroidia > Bacteroidales > Muribaculaceae > Duncaniella. The sequence continues at coordinate 1,679 of CAMWXQ010000298.1, read as the reverse complement.
TCATATCCTACGGCATGGGGGAGCGCACCCTGTTGGAGATTGCCCGACGCCTCACCGACGGCGAGAAAATCGAACAGATGACCGAACTTGCCCAGACCGTCTGGCGCGTCGCCTCTCTACCAGAGGGACTTGTGCAGAGTCCGAAGGGCGAAATCGTCATCGCCGAGAACGACATAATCCTCCACCCCTACGATCTCTGTCTCCGCGACAAGAAGGCCCAGGCCGAAAACTTCAAACACATCGAGCAGCAGAGCAATGCCATCCACGGCAAGACCCTGTGGCAACGCCACGGCTCCAAGTGGGTGCGTGTCAATCCTATGCTACCGCCGATGACCACCGAGGAGATCGACGCATCCTTCGACCTCCCATACACACGCCTCCCCCACCCCCGATACAATCGCAAGCGCATACCCGCCTACGAGATGATACGCCACTCCGTCAACGCACACCGCGGATGCTTCGGCGGCTGCGCGTTCTGCACCATCTCGGCCCACCAGGGCAAATTCATTTCCTCGCGCAGCCCCGAATCTATATTGAAAGAGGTCGAGGCCGTGACCCGTATGCCCGATTTCAAGGGTTACATATCCGACGTAGGAGGTCCGAGCGCAAATATGTACCGCATGGGTGGCCGCGACAAGAGCATCTGTGAGAAGTGTCTGCGCCCCTCGTGCCTTCACCCCGCGGTCTGCCCCAACCTCAACACCGACCACCGCCCCCTGCTCGACCTATATAATAAGGTGGACGCCATCCCCGGGGTCAAGAAATCATTCATCGGCTCGGGTGTCCGATATGACCTCTCTATGCACCACACCGGTATCCCCGAAGTCGACGAAGCCAACCGACGGTACAACCGCGAACTCATCACCGACCACGTCTCGGGTCGCCTCAAAGTCGCCCCCGAACACACCTCGGACGAGGTCCTCGACATCATGCGCAAGCCCTCGTTCGGCCTGTACCACGAATTCTCGCGCGTCTTTGACCGCACCAACCGCGAGGCGGGATTGCGCCAACAGCTTATCCCCTACTTCATCTCCTCCCACCCAGGATGCCGCGAGACCGACATGGCAGAACTCGCCGTCGAGACCAAGGACATGAACCTCCACCTCGAACAGGTCCAGGACTTCACCCCGACCCCCATGACCCTCTCGACCGAGATTTACTATACGGGTTATCATCCATATACGCTCCGTCCCGTCTTCACTGCCACCGACCCCGAGGCCAAGAAGGCCCAAAGGAAGTACTTCTTCTGGTACGACCCCAAGGTCAAGCCCGACATAACCCGCTCGCTCACGCGCCTCCACCGCCCCGACCTGCTCAAACGCCTCTACCCCGGCGGCGCGGGATTCCAGCGCAAGAAGAAATAATCATCATGGCCGAGGGCCATATATGCCCCGCAGGGGCACAACATCAGAAACCCCAGTGTGGTCGGAGCGCAGCGGAGACCTCACTGGGGCCAACAATCTCAACTCAAACACTCTACCTCGTGGAGGTAGTACCACACAGACGTATCACGTTGATGCTGTGCAACCTCCACGAGGTTGAATTGGCTTGATGATCGAATCCCCCAGTGAGGTCTCCGCTGCGCTCCGACCACACTGGGGCTTCCTATGTCGTGCCCCTGCGGGGCATATTCGGCCTATTCATTTGCGTTTTGCTCCGTCCTCCTATGCGCATTAATG
>CAMWXQ010000297.1 GCA_947178235.1 uncultured Muribaculaceae bacterium | reverse complement strand
GTTTTCTCTTGATTTTTCCTGATCCGGTAAGGGCGAACCTCTTTTTGGCACCGGAGTTAGTCTTAATCTTGGGCATTTGGTGATGTTTGAAAAAAGTGAATTATGTGTCGGGGCGGAGGCCCGGCCGGGCGATCAGCGGAGAGCCCGGCGCGGGAGCCCCGATGGGATTTTGCTTGGGTTGGCGAGGGTGGCGGAGACTCTCACTTCTTCTTGGGCGAGAGCATGATGGTCATGCGCTTGCCTTCGAGCAGGGGCATCTGGTCGACCTTGCCATACTCTTCGAGATCATTGGCAAAGCGGAGCAGCAGAACCTCGCCCTGCTCCTTGAACAGGATCGAGCGCCCCTTGAAGAATACATAGGCCTTCACCTTGGCACCCTCTTGGAGGAAACCGATGGCGTGCTTCAACTTGAAGTTGTAGTCGTGGTCATCGGTCTGGGGTCCGAAACGGATCTCCTTGACCACAACCTTGGTCGACTTGGCCTTCTGCTCCTTCTGGCGCTTCTTCTGCTGATAGAGGAACTTCTGATAGTCCAGGATCTTGCACACAGGGGGCTCGGCGGTGGGAGAGATCTCCACGAGGTCGAGCTCCTGCTCCTGGGCCATGCGGAGCGCCTCCTGGATGGAGTAGATGCCCGCCTCGACATTGTCGCCCACGAGACGCACCTCGCGTGCGCGGATACGTTCGTTGGTGGCGTGGGGGTCTTTGTCCCTCGGCGAGGGGACCGGTGGACGGCGGGTGCCTCCTGCGGGGCGCGGAGGACGGGGATGGAAGGGTTTTTTCTCCATTCAGGGTCGGGGGTTGGGGTTGTTGTTGACTTTGGGTTAGTGGTTGGTTTTATACGTTCCTTGGATCGGTCAGCGGGGGTCGGAGACTCAGTTGTTGGTCATCTCCTCGACCTCGCGGGCCAATTCGGCTGCAAAGTTAGCAATTTTCATCGAACCTTTGTCACCTTCGCCCTGTTTTCTTACAGAAACTTCGCCATTTTGGGCCTCTTTTTCGCCCACGATGAGCATATAGGGGATTCGTTTCAGCTCGTTGTCGCGAATTTTGCGTCCGATTTTCTCATTTCGGTCATCGACGGTCACGCGGATATCCTGTGCTTCGAGCTCCTTGGCCACCTCGGCGGCATAGTCGTTGAACTTCTCCGAGATGGGGAGGATGACGGCCTGCTCGGGAGCCAGCCAGAGCGGGAAACGTCCCGCCGTGTGCTCGAGCAGCACGGCCACGAAACGCTCCATCGACCCGAACGGCGCACGGTGGATCATCACGGGACGGTGCTTCTGATTGTCCGAGCCCGTGTATTCGAGCTGGAATCGCTCAGGCAGATTGTAGTCCACCTGGATCGTGCCGAGCTGCCAGCGGCGGCCCAGCGCATCCTTCACCATGAAGTCGAGCTTCGGGCCGTAGAACGCAGCCTCGCCGAGCTCGGTGCGGGCATTCAGACCCTTCTCGGCACAAGCCTCGATGATGGCCTGCTCGGCGAGATGCCAGTTCTCGTCCGAACCGATATACTTCTCCTTGTGCTCCGGATCGCGCAGCGAGATCTGAGCCTCGAAGTTCTTGAAGTCGAGAGCCTTGAAGATATAGAAGATGATGTCCATCACCTTGAGGAACTCATCCTTGATCTGCTCAGGCGCACAATAGATATGCGCATCGTCCTGCGTGAAACCACGCACGCGGGTCAGACCGTGCAGCTCGCCGCTCTGCTCATAGCGGTACACCGTGCCGAACTCGGCCAGGCGCAGGGGCAGGTCGCGGTACGAGCGGGGCAGCGCACGGAAGATCTCACAGTGGTGAGGGCAGTTCATCGGCTTCAACAGATACTCCTCGCCCTCCTCCGGCGTATGTATGGGCTGGAACGAATCCTTGCCATACTTGGCATAGTGGCCCGAGGTCACATAGAGATTCTTGTTGCCGATATGCGGGGTGATCACTTGCAGATAGCCATAGCGGCGCTGGATCTTGCGCAGGAACTGTTCCAGGCGGTCGCGCAGCGCGGCACCCTTCGGCAGCCACAGGGGCAGACCCGCACCGACATTCTGCGAGAAAGCGAACAGCTCCATCTCGCGGCCCAGCTTGCGGTGGTCACGCTTCTTCGCCTCCTCCAGCAGAGCCAGATACTCGTCGAGCATCTTCTGCTTCGGGAAGGTTATGCCGTAGACACGCACGAGCTGATTGCGCTTCTCATCGCCGCGCCAGTATGCACCCGCGAGCGACGTGATCTTCACAGCCTTGATGGGCGCCGTCGTCGGGATATGCGGGCCGCGGCACAGGTCGGTGAACCCACCCTGCGTATATGTGGTGATATGCCCGTCTTCGAGCTCGGAGATGAGCTCGCACTTATACTCCTCGCCGCGGTCGCCGAAGAGCTTCAGGGCATCCTCCTTCGATATATCGGCACGGACGATAGCCTCCTTGCGGCGAGCCAGTTCGAGCATCTTCTTCTCGATCTTCTCGAAATCCGCAGCGGTGATGGTATGCTCGCCCGGGTCGATGTCATAATAGAAACCGTTCTCGATGGCAGGGCCGATGCCGAACTTCACGCCGGGATACAGCTCCTGCAGAGCCTCGGCCAACAGGTGGGCCGACGAATGCCAGAAAGCATGCTTGCCCTCGGGATCCTCCCACTTGAAGAGGCGCACCGAGGCATCCTGCGCGATGGGGCGGGTCAGATCCCACTCCTGGCCGTCCACACTGGCGGCGAGTACATCGCGTGCGAGCTGCGACGAGAGGCTCTCGGCTATTTGG
>CAMWXQ010000296.1 GCA_947178235.1 uncultured Muribaculaceae bacterium | reverse complement strand
GCCCTCCTCACGTCTTAACGATTCAATTATCTACACAATGAATATTCACGATCTCCTCGTCAAGAGGCGCAGTATCCGTAAATATACCGACCGCAAACTCTCTCCCGAGGCTGTCAAGATGATTCTCGAAGCCGCCCTCCTCTGTCCCACATCCAAGAGTGCCCGTGCGTGGCAACTCGTAGTGGTCGAGGATCCCGATACACTTACACGACTTGCCGACTGCAAGCCCGCCGGTGCTATCTCTGTGGGCCGTTGTCCCTTTGCCGTGGTCGTTACCGTCGACTCGACCAAGTCAGAAGCGTGGATCGAGGATGCATCAGTCGCAGCTTTTGCCATGCAGCTCCAAGCCGCCGATCTCGGCATCGGTTCGTGCTGGGTACAGGTGCGCGGACGCAATACTGCCGACGGCGCGACCTCGGACGAGCATGTCCGCGGTGTCCTCGGCATCCCCGACAACTGCCCTGTACTCTGCATCGTCACCTTCGGGTATCCCGATGAGGAGCGCAAGCCCCAGGACACAGAGAAACTCAAATGGGAGAATATCCACATCGACCGCTGGTGACACGCAAGCCATCCCGTACACTCCCGCGCATAGTCTTCATTGGCGCGGGCAATGTCGCGACGCATCTCGCCCCGGCACTCGAAGGTGCGGGGGTAGGTGAGGTGGTGCAGGTCTACTCGCGTACCGAGGCTTCGGCCCGAGCTCTCGCAGCGCGCCTGTGGGACGCCGAGGCGGTCACCGACACGTCGCTCATCATCCCCGACGCGGACATATATCTCGTTTCGCTCGCAGACCATGCCACCCGCGACGTGCTCGCACACCTAAGTCCCAACAATGCCCTGTGGCTACACACTTCGGGCTCGCTCCCGATCGATGTACTGCACCCGATGTCGCGCAAGTGCGGTGTATTCTATCCCTTGCAGACGTTCTCCAAAGGTGTCACGCCCGACATCGACCGCATCCCGCTCTTCATCGAAGGGTCGACACCCGGTGTGGAGGCCGAAATCCGAGAGATGGGCGAGAAGGTCTTCAAACGTGTTGTCCATGCCGACAGCGCCCTGCGCCGCCGTATGCATGTCGCCGCTGTGTTCGCGTGCAACTTCACCAATTACCTGTGGGGAGTGGCCGATGACCTACTGCGTGCCGAGGGCCTTGACCTGAGTGTACTCCATCCGTTGCTCGACGAGACGCTCCGAAAGGCTGAGACGCTCCCCGGAGGTCCAGCCGCAGGTCAGACAGGTCCCGCCGTGAGGGGTGACATGAAGGTGATGGCGGCACACGAGGCATCGCTCTCACCCCAGCTCGCTGCCATCTACCGACAGCTCTCCGAGGCCATATACAACCGATACCATCCCGAAAAATGAGCCGCATCCTCTACGACCTCACCCTCATCCGTGGGATAGCCTTCGACATGGACGGCGTTCTGTCCTCGTCCACAGTCGCAGTACGCGAGGACGGGACACTCCAACGCCACTCGAATGTCAAGGATGGTTTCGCGCTCCAATATGCTGTCCGTCACGGCCTCCACATCGCCATAATCTCGGGGGCCAAGGACGAGTCGATGCTCCCCGGTTATCGTTCGCTCGGGCTCACGGACATCTTCTTTCACTGCGACCACAAGACTGCGCGGATGGAAGCGTGGATGGCCTCGCATGGTCTGACGCGCGAGCAGGTCGCTTTTGTGGGCGACGACATTCCCGATATACCGCCTATGCAGCTTGCGGGGCTCGCTGTCGTTCCCGCCGATGCCTCGGAAGAGGCCAAGGCCGTTGCGAGCTACATATCACCCTGTCTCGGTGGTGCGGGAGTTGCCCGTGACCTAATCTCGCAAATCCTACGCGCACAAGGTCTGTGGATGACAGGCCCCGACGCGTACAGATGGTAAAATCAAGGCCTCAGATACATGGGTAGGCAGCGGTAGAGGTATTCCCTCGCCTCTGACCAGGGTGTGTAGAGATCCTCGTGACCGGGGATGAGAGGGACGGGGGTCTCGTTGAGGTCGGCACGAAGATAGTACCGTCCCGAAGTGGATTGAAAGAGTACGAGCTGCAAGTTGGAGGCCATGGGCACTACGTAGAAGTCATGCCAGTGGAGGCCGACGGTGTCGAAGTAGTTGGTCATGTAGTAGCAGCCTTTGAGACGCATCAGAGCGAGCAGGGGCATGACGGTCTCGGCGTGGCCGAAGCGCAGGCGCACAGAGTAGTCGGTCTGTCCCTTGACGGCATCCTCAGTTGTCTCCACGAGGTTGAGCAGCAGGTCGGCTGCGAGCTCCATCGGGGCGGGGGATACGGTCGAGGCTGAGTGTGTCAGATAGTGTTCGAGGTTGTTGACGCTCCACAGAGCATTGTACTCGGCCTGGGTGAAGTATTGCGAGGGATCGGTCAAGATGCCCATCGCAGCGCACCCCGACACGACCTTGTAGGCGTTCATCGCAAAGTCGCGGTCCTCGCCCTCGTCCATCGCATACCCTTTGCCGAGCATCCTCGTGGCTATGCCTGTGGGTATCGTCGCGTCGAAATATGTGTCATATACCTTGTGCCACTCCTCTCCGTCCTTGAAAGTCTTATACTCGGGATTGTCGACCCACGGACGCAGGAGCGCGTTGTTCTGACGGCCCGAGGAGAGATACATTTCGAGGCGGTTGTTGAGGCGCGCGAGCTGATGGGTGAACTCGTCCATCGAGGCGATGCAGCGTGGCACATACGAGGAAATGGCGCCGATCTTGGTCCCGTCGAAAAGCATCGGGAACACGGCAAG
>CAMWXQ010000295.1 GCA_947178235.1 uncultured Muribaculaceae bacterium | reverse complement strand
TCGATGGGGACTCCGCAGTTCTGGCCAAACTCCTAGCTGCTCCCGCCGAAGTAGTTGCGTACTGTCTGGGGGGTGACGTTGAGGCGGTCTGCTATCTGGGTGACGGCGCCGTCGGGAAGGCTGTCCTTGATGCGGCGGAGGTCGTTGAAGCTGATGGTCTTTGTCATGATCTTTGGAGATTTACAGGGTTGAGGGTATTAATTGGTCTAATTTTATCTGAAATAGCAGATTCTCTAATCCGCTCCACTAAATTAGAACAAAAAACCGAGTTAGAAAAATAATCCTGCAAAAATAAAATATGTTATAAAACATATTTTACAATAACTATCTGACGGCAAGTGCAAACCATCAATCCGGGCACTCTCAGATGCGCTCGACGTCGGCGGCATTTATCCACGCGCGGTGGGCGTTGTCCACCTGAACCTCGTACCATCGGGTTGCGATCGAGTCACTCGTCTGACGCGAGGCGACAGAGTCGAGAATCTCGACGCGTGTACCCTCGTGGAGCAACATTGCCTCCTGCGAGCGGTCCGACGGCGTACGGGGAACGGTCGAGAGGATGGTCGAGGGGGAGATCACGATGGCCGACTCGCTCGACGATGCAATCGAAGCGGAGCGGAAAGCGAAGAATAGACAGAAGAGTGTCCCAAGCAACGTGAGCAACCCTCCGAAGAAACCAACTTTGCGCAGACGCACGCCACGACCGAAGATATAGGCGAGGATGGCAGCGACCGTGAGGGCAAAGAATGCGAATCCAAGCCAAGCCCAAGTATTGGACAGGGCAGAGAGGGCTGCGGAGTCGAGCATATTGCCGAGGAAGGTCCCGCGCTCGCCGGGTCGGTCGGTGATGCGCGAGTTCACGAAGTCGAGGTTGTAGCGGATGTCGGGATCGGTTGGATCGAGCCTCAGCGCACGCTCGTAGGCGAGTATGGCATTGCCGGGCTGACCGCAGCGATAGTAGGAATTGCCCAGATTGTAATACAGTTTGGCCGATGGGCCCTCGGTGGCGATGGCCTCTTTGTATAACGAGGCTGCTGTGGCGAAGTCCTCGTCTGTGTATGCCGAGTCGGCTCGGTTGATGAGGTCCGAGGCTGCCGAAGCGGGAAAGGCGAATCCGACGACGGCAAGGAGAAGTATGATGAACGGGCGAATCATTTCTTATGGCTTTCGAGGTTGTTGACTGCGGAGACACCTGCGTCATAGACGCTGTCCATGCGTGTAGAGGCCCCGGGGGTGTAGCGGGCCATCTCGCACTCGTCGATGACGGCGATCACGGGGTCGATCACGCCGGCGGGATAACCCTTGCGCGAGAGTGCATCCGAGATATTCTGACGTGTGAGCTGCGAGGTGGGGATTGCAAGTTTGTCCGATAGGTAGCCCCACAAGGCTCTGAGCATCTCCTCGTAGAATTTGTCCGAATCCTTTGCTTTGAGGAATCCTGCGGCAGCCTTGAATCTCTTGCGAGCGACCTTGCTCGCGCGAGCGAGGCGGGTGCCGGCGATGTCGGCATTGCGGCGGGCAGCCTGGCGGTTGAGGATTATGTAACCCGTGGCACCCACGATGAGGATGACGTACAGAATCCAATAGAATGGACGTGTGACCACGAGTGTGTGGCTGAACGACGGATTCTTCTCCCCGAGGTAGATATGGCGGATGTCTGAATTCTTGTTCTCGATTGCCTTCTGATCCTCGGTGGCCGAGGGAGCCGAGAGACCCTTGGCGACCTTGATGGGATAGGTCGGGGTCGAGAGGGTCACATACTGGCCCGAGGAGGGGTTGAAGTACACGAACTTGTCACTCCCGATGGTGAAGTTGCCGATGCTCTGTGGCACGAAGGTGTACTCGACGGTCATCGTACCCTTCACATCGCCGCCAACGACGTGGGTATCAATATCGCTCTTGGGCGAATATAGCTCAAATTCGGAGGGGAAGTCAATCTCCGGCTCTTTGAGATACTTGATGTTGCCTGTACCCGAGATGGTGTATATGAGTGTTGCGGGGTCATTGGTGCGGAAGTTATTCCCTACGAGACGTGAGTCAACCGAGAAAGTACCCACAGCTCCGTTGAATCCCTCGGGTGCGGGGGACGGAAGCGGCTTTATGTCAATCGAGGCCGAGTTTGAGCTTACCTTGATCTTCTGTTCGCGGGGCTGACGCATCTGGAACATACCCATATTCACGTTCTCGTACTGGACAACAGAAATGTCGTAGTTACCCGAGTTGATGGTGAGCTTACCCGACTTCTGGGGGAAGATTATGCACTGTTTGAGGACGGCGGTCATGTAGTCCTGGCCACGGTAGGTCTCGCGCTGATTGAGCGAGGGCTGCACGTCGAGTTCCTGGATGAGGAAGCCGTCGAATGCAGGCTGACGTGTGGGCATGAACGAGGATATACTGTACTTGGTGTAGAGCTTGATGGTACAGGTTATGGCCTCCTGCTCGTATGCCGTGGACTTGTTCAGAATGATGCGCACGAACACGTCGTCGGCATTGACGCTGCGCCCTGCCGACTGCGAGTCGACATCATCGACATCAACGGGGCGCGAGGATGCAGGCTGCGAGCGGTCGACGGCAGCCGCGATGCGGAGCGTGGCAGCCTGGGTCGACAGGCGTTTTCCGTCGGCAACTATCGAGGCGGCGGCAACCTTATAGTCTCCCTCCTTCTCGGCCTTATAATAATAGGTGTATTCGACCGATGAGGATGATGTCTGACGGCCGTTGATGATCTGATAACTCTGCGAGGTGGACTGCGTGGGGCCATACAGGAG
>CAMWXQ010000294.1 GCA_947178235.1 uncultured Muribaculaceae bacterium | reverse complement strand
GTGTCGTCCTTCACGAAGAACTTGTCCTTGGGCGAGCGGCCGGTATAGATGCCGGTCATCACGTTGACTGCGCCGAGCTCGGTCACCTGACCCTTCTCGTAGCCGGTGAGTTCGGGTTTGGTCTCGTCGATGAAGAGCTGGTCGTAGCTGGGGTTGTGGATCACCTTGGCGCCGGTGATGCCATACTTGGTCAAATCAATTGTACTCATTGTTTGATATTTAGAATTGAGTTTTCGAATTACTTTCAGCTTTTTTACCTATCGTAAACGCCTGCGGCCACCGCCGTGGCCCTTGGACCTTGTTTACCGAATGCAAAGGTACATACTTTTCGGGAGAAAAGCGGTATTATTAGAGAAAAATTTCCTTAATTTAAGTTGCAGAGGCTCAACGGGGCCGGGGGAGGCCGCTGCTATCGCAGCTGTACCATAGAGCCGAGCTGCAAAAAGTAGTCGTTGGTCCATATATCGAGGTCTCTCGGGTCTTTGACAAAGGGGGTTACATCACGCTTGACCATCTCGATGTCGGCGGTGGCGAGACGTTCGGAAAGCATCTGACGGAAGAGCTCTTCGGTCAAGTCCATGTCGTTGAATTCCTGTGTCCTCAGCCGCAGGTGACTGAAATCAAGGGGGATGCCGTTGCGGACATACCATTCGAGGTCATACCAGTCGCGCCCCTTCACGCGGTGTCCCCACGCACGGAAGAGCAGGGCATGCATCTTCCCTGCAAACAGGTCGGGGAGTGTCATGCACCGAACCATGAAGGAGAAGGGTTGGAGCAGCAGTCTGGGCTCGGTCGCGAAGCCGAGCGGTGGCCGGGTGTCGACTTCGATCTTTATCTTCAAACTCTTTTCGGTCTGGAATGAGAGGTTGATGACATCGGTGTTGTCTTTGAGGAACGCCGATTCGACCTTCCCGAAGTTGCGCTTATCCTTCCTCGTGATTATGACCTCACGGCCGACGGCCTTGAACTCGGCTATGATGTGTGGGAAATAGGTCTCGATGTCAAATTTCTCGTCTTTCGAGAGGAGTGAGAAGTCAAGATCTTCGCTGAAACGTCCGAGACCATGGAACATACGCAGGCAGGTGCCTCCGTAGAAGGCCGCCTTATCAAAAAATCCACCTCTGTACAGGCCGGCCAAGACGATCTGCTGCATGACTTCGAGTGTGGCATTGCGCAATGCCCCGGAGGTGGATGTGTCGTAATGCGACAACATCTGTTCAAATATCCCTGCCATTCTCTATAAATTTAATCAGTAGTCGGATCATGTTCTTTTTCTTGCCTGTATCGGCACATTCGCGCAGGATGGACAGGTCAAATTTCGATAGACCATCCATGTCAATACGCATGTCATCTTCGAGATAAGCACGCATCTCGGACAGATAGCGGAGATTGAGATGCGGCGTGAAGAGCATGAGGTCACACAGGGCTTTCTCGGGACCGGCCATCATGAATGACTCGTCTCCATGCTCGATCCGTGTGACACCTATATGATAGTAGGCCACCCCACAATGAACGTATCGGAATGTCCCGAGGCTATTGGAGAAGTTCTTGGCCAAGCCGACGGTCATGGATATGACCTCGTGTACGGCCTCGGGTATCAGCCCATGATACCTCAATGCAGACTGCATCGATACATAGGAGGGGCCATAAAGATGGTTGGCAATGAGGAATTCATTGAGCCGTCTGCCATTCACGCTCGGGCTCACCACATAGGCACCCCGCTTCAAACGGATTATATCTCCCCGATCTTCGAGTCGCTTTGCCTTCGACGCAACGAAACCGACGTCGGAGTATATGCCCTCCAACACGGATAGTCCGAATGGTATGTTGCCCAAATCTTCCAGTCTCATGATCCTGCGGTGTTATTATCGTCCGCAAAGGTAGTAAAATTTTTGATAGATAATTGTGTTGGATGCTATTTTCTATCAAAAATTTTACTGTTTTTTTCAGTGATTGTGGGGGGAGTGTTCGCCGGCGAGCATACCGCAGGCGGCCTGGATGTCTTCGCCGCGCGAGGCGCGGATGGTGGCGGTGACACCGAGCTCATTGAGGCGGTCGCGGAAGCGCTCCATCGTCGCGGGGGCCGAGGGCTGACCCTCGAAGCCGGGGATGGCGTGGAAGCGGATGAGATTGACGCGGCACGATGTCCCGCGCAGCAGTCGGGCGAGCTCGTCGGCATGGCGGAGGTCGTCGTTGACCCCGCGCCACATTATATATTCGGCCGAGAGGCGGCGCTGGTGGGCAAAGTCGTAGCCGCGCAGCAGCGAGACGACATCCTTCAAGGGGAAGGCCCGCTGGACCGGCATGAGGTCGAGGCGCTCGTCGGGATAGGGGGTGTGGACGCTGACGGCCACATGGACGTCGGTCTCGTCGAGCAGGCGACGCAGCCCCGTGAGGTGGCCGATGGTCGAGACGGTGATGCGGCGCGGGCTCCAAGCCATGCCCCACGGGGAGGTCATCACGCGAATGGCGCGCAGGACCTCGTCGACATTGTCGAGCGGCTCGCCCATGCCCATGAACACGACATTAGTCAGGCGCTCCGAACCGGGGACGGAGAAGATCTGATTGAGGATGCCGGCGGCGGTCAGCTGGCCGTGGAATCCCTGGGCCCCGGTCATGCAGAATCGGCAGCCCATGCGGCAGCCGGCCTGCGAGGAGACGCAGAGCGTGGCGCGGTCGCGGTCGGGGATGAAGACCGACTCGACGTCGATGCCCCCGCCGGTGCCGGGAAGGATGTAGGAGGTCTCGGGTGTGCGGGCGGCGAAGAGATACTT
>CAMWXQ010000293.1 GCA_947178235.1 uncultured Muribaculaceae bacterium | reverse complement strand
CTCAGGCACATAGGGTTGCTTGTCGTGGTCCATTGCGGGGGCTTTTGAAATACAAAAATACAACTTTTTCCTCAAAAATGCCGTATATGCCCCGAAATTTAATTAAATTTGTACCTCCCAAACAGTCATCATCCGCGGGGCCTCCCCGCAATCCGTCATAACGTATATAAATGGAAAGAAAAGTCCGCGTAAGATTTGCTCCCTCCCCCACGGGTCCCCTCCACATCGGAGGTGTCCGCACCGCTCTCTACAACTATCTCTTCGCCCGCCGCAACGGGGGCGAGATGCTGCTCCGCATCGAGGACACCGACTCGCAGAGGTTTGTCCCCGGCGCCGAGGAGTATATAGTCGAGGCCCTCGGGTGGCTCGGCATCAAGATCGACGAGGGTGTCGGCGTCGGCGGCGACCACGGCCCCTACCGCCAGAGCGAGCGCCGTGACATCTATCGCAAGTATGTGCAGCAGCTCCTCGACGAGGGGAAGGCCTACTATGCCTTCGACACCCCCGCCGAGCTCGAAGCGGCGCGCAACTCGCGGCCTAACTTCCAGTATGACGCATCGACCCGCATGGAGATGCGCAACTCGCTCACCATCCCCGCCGACGAGGTCAAGGCCATGATCGAGGCCGGCACGCCGTATGTAGTCCGCTTCCTCATCGAGCCCGGGCGCGACGTCGAGGTCAACGACCTGCTCCGTGGCAGGGTTGTGATCAACTCCTCGATCCTCGACGACAAGGTCCTCTACAAGAGCGCCGACGACCTGCCCACCTACCACCTGGCCAACATCGTCGACGACCACCTCATGGAGGTGACCCATGTCATCCGCGGCGAGGAGTGGCTCCCCTCGGCCCCCCTCCACGTCCTGCTCTACGAGGCTTTCGGGTGGACCGACACGGCACCCCGCTTCGTACACCTCCCCCTCCTGCTCAAGCCGGACGGCAAGGGCAAGCTCTCGAAGCGCGACGGCGACCGCCTCGGCTTCCCCGTCTTCCCCCTCGAATGGCACGACCCCAAGACCGGGGCCGTCTCGGCCGGCTACCGCGAGAGCGGCTATCTCCCCGAGGCCGTCATCAACTTCCTCGCCCTGCTCGGGTGGAATCCCGGCGACGACACCGAGATAATGTCGATGGACGAGCTCGTGGAGAAGTTCAGCTTCGACCACTGCTCGCGCTCGGGCGCAAAGTTCGCCTACGAGAAGGGAAGGTGGTTCAACCACGAGTATCTCCAGAAGGTCTCCGACGAGCGTCTCGCCGAACTCTTCAAGCCCGTGCTGACCAAGAACGGCGTCGATCCCTCGGCCTTCACCGACGAGTACATCGCCCGCGCCGTCGGCCTGCTCAAAAGCCGCATCAACTTCGTGGCCGACCTCTGGGACCAGGCACGCTTCTTCTTCGTGGCCCCCGAGACCTATGCCGAGAAGGATATCCGCAAGCGCTGGAAAGAGGATACCCCCGCCATAATGGAGGAGCTGATCGGTGTCCTCACCGCACTCCCCTCCTTCAAGAGCGCCGAGGCCGAGCCCATTGTGCTCCAATGGGTCGCCGACAAGGGCTACCATCTCGGCAACGTCATGAACGCCTTCCGCCTCTGCCTCGTGGGCGAGTGCAAGGGCCCCCACATCTTTGACATCACCGAGCTGCTCGGCCTCGACGAGACCGTCAGCCGCATACGCCGCGGAATACAGACAATCTCTCTACCCCCCGCACAACAATGATCAAGGTAGGCATCATAGGTGGCTCGGGCTATGCCGCAGGCGAGCTCATCCGCATCCTCATCAACCATCCCGACGTAGACCTCCGGTGGGTACACTCGCGCACCGTCGCCGGCCAGCGCATAGTCGACGTACACCAGGGTCTCCACGGCGAGACAGACATGAACTTCTCGTCGAAGCTCGACCTCCCCGGCATCGACGTCCTCTTCTGCTGCCGCCCCGCAGGGAAGACACGCGAGTTCCTCGAGACGATGACCATCCCCGAGGGGCTCCGCATCATCGACCTCTCGCGCGACTTCCGTCTCGAAGAGGAGGGGAACGACTTTGTCTACGGCCTCTCGGAGGTCAACCGCAAGCCGATGGTGCGCGGCGCACTCCGCGTAGCCAACCCCGGATGCCTCGCCATGGCCGTCGAGCTGTCGCTCATCCCGCTCGCCAAGAACCTCCTGCTCAACTCCGACATCAACACCACGGTCTTCACCGGAGCCACGAGCGAGGGTGCCGAGCGACGTCCGACCACCCACTATGCCTGGCGCAACGACAATGCCGTCGTCTACCGACCCTTCCGCCACACCCAGGAGGCCGAGATCGTCCAGACGCTCCGCGCCGTGCAGCAGAGCTTCAACGCCCGCCTCAACATGGTGCCTGTACGCGGCCCGTTCTCGCGCGGAATCATGGCCGTGACATGGCTCGACTGTCCGCTCGACCTCTCAGAGATAATCAAGATCTATCAGGAGTACTACGACGACCACAACTTCACCTTCATAACCTCGAAGATTCCCGATCTCAAAGATGTGGTGAATACGAACAAGTGCATCATCCACCTCGACAAGATCGACGGGCGCCTGCTCATCACCGCCGTCATCGACAACCTCCTCAAAGGCGCCGCGGGCAACGCCGTCCACACCATGAACCTCCTCTTCGGCCTCCAAGAGACGACAGGCCTCACGATGAAGTCCGTGGCATTCTGATCCCCTCGCCAACACTCCCCCATCACCTCCCCGTCTCGGCCTCACCGCCGCCGCGGGGAGGTTGTTTTTTGGGGATTGCGGTGGGTGTCGCCGCGGAGG
>CAMWXQ010000292.1 GCA_947178235.1 uncultured Muribaculaceae bacterium | reverse complement strand
GAGCCACCGGGCGAGGGGGTGACCCGCCTCGCGGAGACCCTGTGCCGCGGAGAGGGCATTCTCACGCGCCCCGAGGGCCGAGGTGTGGATGCGGTCGAGGTAGAACATGGTGCCCATCTTGCGCCGCCCGAACCGCTCGAACTTCGAGGCCGAGATGTCGTTGAGGTCGATGAAGGGTACACCCTGTTCCTCGGCAATCTGACGTGCCCACAGGCCGAAGGTTCCATCGACGCGGGCCACGCGGGTGGTGTCGGCCTCGTCCCACGCGAGGCGCGGGGTGAGCGAGAAGAGGAGCGGATGGCCGCCGCGCGCGCGGACATCGGCGATGTAGCGGCGCATATACTCGCCGTAGCTGAACACCGTGTCCTGCACGCCGGTCTCCTGGATGGTGACTATGAGCGAGTCGCGTCCGATACCGGGGATAGATGCGCGGGCACGGCCCGAGTCATAGGGGCCGTTGTCATTGTGGCCCAGTTCGATGATCACATAGTCGCCGGGGCGGATACCATTGACGACATCGGGCCAGAGTTTCTTATAGAACGTGCGCGAGCTCATACCGCCGAGGGCGTGGTTCTCGACGGTGATCTGCGAGCGGTCAAAGAGATCGGGCATATAGAAACCCCAACCCCACTGGCCGTTGCTGCCGTTCCCCTTGGTGCCCGTGCGCATGGTCGAGTTGCCGACGAGGAAGAGGACTGGATTGTCGCCGACGCGGGTCGAGCCGGCCACGGGGCGAGCCATGCTCGCCGCCTTGATGCTGTCGGGGGTATTGTCGATGACGCCGTTGATGTCAGCTATCGGCGCGGGGGTCTGCGCGAGGGCCGAGAGGGAGACGAGCAGCGCGAGAACAGGGATGATTTTCATGGTAAGGCAAATATGAGTCCACTACCCCTCGTCGCACTCGCAGTGGATGCGGTGGTGATGGGAGTGGCACTCGGTCAGTGTATGGTCGATGATGAGGTGGCGGGTGGCCATCCCCGAGATGGTGGACATCTCGTGGGACACGAGCAGAATGGTGGTGTGGCGCGCAAGCTCCTCGACGAGCGAGTAGATGCGGTGTTCGAACTGCTTGTCGACGTAGCTGAGCGGCTCGTCGAGCACGAGCAGCTCGGGCGAACTGATGAGCGCGCGCCCCATCAACGCCCTCTGCAACTGGCCTCCCGAGAGCACACCGATGCTCTTGTCGGCATGGTCGGTGAGGCCGACGGTCCCGAGCGTCACGGAGGTCAGCCGTTCCTCCTCGGCGCGCGGGAGCCCCATGCCGAGCAGCCCCGAGCGCACGACCTCGGCGACGGTGATGGGGAAGCGCGAGTCGATCATGTTCTTCTGCGGGAGGTAGCCGGTCGAGACACGTCCGTGGGGGAAGGTGACCTGGCCCGTCGAGGGTCTGAGCAGCCCGAGGATTATGCGCAGCAGCGAGGTCTTGCCACCGCCGTTGGGGCCGGTGATAGCCACGAAGTCGCCGCGGCGGATGTCGAAGTCTATACCTTCGAGAATCGTGCGTCCGTCGCGTCGGAGCGAGATGTCGCGCAGCGAGATCAGAATATCTTTGGAATCCATCGCCGTCACGGGGTCAGTGGGTTGTGAGGGCGTCGACAATCTTCTCCATCTCGGCGGCCCACTCGTAGGCCATCGGATTGATGCGCACCTCGCGTGCGCCGATCTCGGCATTGAGCGCGCCCACCTGGCGGCTGTCGAGGTCGGTCTGGCTGAAAAACACTTCGGGATTGTGGCTGCGGGCCTCCTCGACGGCCTCCCGGAGCCCTGTGGCGGAGGTCTCCTTGCCCTCGGTGCCTCCGGTCACGACCTGTTCGAGCCCATAGTCGCGCGCAAAGTAGCTGAGCGAGGGGTGCCATACGAGGAAAGCCCTCCCCGCCTCGGGGGCGAGACGCTCGGCATAGAGGCGGTCCAGCGAGTCGAGGCGCGCGTCGAAGTCGTTGAAGTTCTTGTTGTAGAAGCTCTTACCCTCGGGGTCGACGGCGATCATGGCTTCGAGCATATTGCGGGCCATGATGCGGGCGTTCTTGACCGAGGTCCATGTGTGGGGGTCGACGGACTGCTCGTCCTCGGCGTCGACCGTGCCGTCGGCGTGGCGGTGGACATGTGTCCCGCGCACGGGGATGACTCCCACCGAGGTGTCGAAGATGGGGAGGTCGGGGTTGGAGTCGTGTATCTTGTCGATGAGGGCGGCCTCGAAGCCGACATTGCCCACACGGAGGTAGGCAGCCGACTTCTGGAGGTTGATCATGTGGGTCATCGAGGGGTCATAGGTCTCGGGGTTGGCGCCGTTGGCAAGGAGGCAGCGCACTTGGACGCGGTCGCCGACAATCTGTTCGAGCATGTACTTCTGAGGCTCGATGCTGACGGTTACGATCGGTTTGTCGACGGCACCGTGGCCGCAGGCGATGAGCGTGAGCAGCCCTCCGACAAAGACTATGGTGAGGAGCGTGAGTATATATCGCGGGTATCGTGTAGGCATGGGTATCTGCTATGGGTTTGGAAATTTTTGCAAATATACGCAATTTTTAGCAAATATCCTTATTTTTTTGCAAGAGTTAACACCATGCCACACCGCTCGCAGTCGAAGTCGACCCTCATACGCAGTTTTCCGCTTTCGAGATAGAGTGGCGAGGGCCACCGCGAGCCCGCGGGAGTCTTGAGGCAGCACCCCATCTCGCGGCGTATGCAGTAGCGTGTGTTCATGACGTTGACCTCCCCCTCGGGTCGCTCGACCTCGACGGCAGGCACGAACGATGTGGCGCCGTGGTCGGCATAGAGAC
>CAMWXQ010000291.1 GCA_947178235.1 uncultured Muribaculaceae bacterium | reverse complement strand
CGTAATGACCCACGTCGAGCGCGAAGCCCGCAACGAGGTGAAGTGGGAGATGTACACCAAGAAGATCCAGATCGAGGCCCGCGTGCTCGGCGACCTCGCCATCAACCACATCATTCCCGTGGCCACACGCTACCTCTCGATCCTCCTGGACAATATGGTGAAGCTCCGTACCCTCTTCCCCGGCGAGAAGGGTGAGAAGCTCTCCGAACAGGACACCGTGACCGTCGAGAAGATCATGGCCCACTGCTCGGCCATCAAGGCTGAGGTGGCCGACATGGTCAATGCCCGCAAGGAGGCCAACAAGATCGAGAGCGAACGCGAGAAGGCCCTCGTCTACTCGACCGACGTGGCTCCCCGCCTCGAAACCGTCCGCTACCACATCGACAAGCTCGAACTGCTCGTGGACAACGAGATGTGGCCCCTGCCCAAGTACAGGGAACTCCTCTTCATCCGCTGATGGAGATACGTTCACCAAACCACAGACAATGACCGAACCCAACGAATCGCTTCCCCGGCTGTGGAACGGCAATTACTGCCGTGCCATGGCCGGGAATTTCATGCTCTTCTTCTCCTTCTACCTCCTCACCCCACTCCTCCCCATCTACCTCGACGCACAATTCCATGCCGACAAGGACCTCATCGGCCTTGTCCTCTCGGGTTATGTCGTCGCGGCACTCATCGTGAGGCCGTTCAGCGGCTTCGTGGTCGACCTGTTCGACCGACGCAGGGTCTTGATGCTCTGCTTCTTCTGCTTCTTCATCTGTTTCACAGGCTATATAGGCGCGGGCACGATACTGATGTTCGCCATCGTGAGGACCATCCACGGTCTGCCGTTCGGGGCGACGACCGTCGCCAACTCGACCGTCGCCATTGACTCGCTCCACCCACAGCGCCGCAACGAGGGGACAGGGTACTACGGTCTCTCGAACAACCTCGCCATGGCCATCGCCCCCTCGGCGGGGATATGGCTGTACGCGGCTACGGACAACTTCACCCTGCTCTTCTGGGTTGCGCTCGTCGTGGCCTTCGGGGGATTTGTCTGCGCATGGTCGGTGAGGCCCGAGCATACGGCCCACCCTTCGGGGCCGCGGAGGCTGACGCTCGAACATCTCTTCCTCACCCGCGCATGGCCACTCGCGATTAACGGGCTGCTCTTCGGCCTCCCGTGGGGCGTAATGAGCAACTATGTGGCGATCTATGCCAAAGAACAGCTCTCAATCACCGACGGCACGGGGCTCTTCTTTGCCCTCGTCTCGGGCGGGCTCTTTGCCTCGCGCCTCTACGGCGCAAAGGGTCTGCGCAAGGGGCGTTTGGCCGAAAATGCCATCGAGGGGGCGCTGCTCAGCTGCGTGGGCCTCACTCTCTTCGCCATAGTCCGCGCCCCGTGGGCATTCTATCTCTCGGCGCCGCTCATCGGGCTCGGCAACGGGCGTATGTTCCCAGGGATGCTGAATATGTTCATCTCGATGGCGCGCCCCGACCAACGAGGGACCGCGAACTCGACCATTCTGACCTCGTGGGACCTCGGCATGGGGCTCGGGATACTGCTCGGCGGCGTCTTGCTCGAATACTCGGGCTATACGGCGGCCTTCGGCTTCACCGCGGCCAGTCAGATTGCTTCGACCCTGCTGCTGATACTGCTCACCCGACCCTATTTCATGAAGAACAGGATCGGGTGAAGTTCGGCTCAGTCATTCACTTTCTTCCCCTTTGCATCAATGAGGATGCTCGCGCCTGTACCGGCGATGCGGCAGTCGAACAGGACGGGGGTGAGTGCTTCGATCTCTGAGTAGAGCGGGAGTGTGACGGGATGCCACTGGCTGTCCATGAGACCTTTGTAGCCATCGACTTCGTAGGCATACATACCCGTCAGAGCTGTGATGCTCTCGCCATCCTCACCTGTCTTGTCTGTCGTGTAGCCGATTTTCGTGACGAAATCGTAGACGAAGTCGTCGATGACCTTGCCGTCGTAGTCGAGACGCTTCTTGGTGCGGTCGGCGAGGGTTATGACAATGCCTCCCTCGTCGCAGACTGTGACACAGGAATAGCTTGGAGGAAGGATCTCTGTGCCCTCGGCGTCGAGGAGGCCGTATTGACCCTCCTTGCCGATCAGCCACATACCCTTCGAGGTATCGTCGATGAAGTCGTACTCGGGGAGCAGAACATCCTTGCCCGCGCGGTCGACGAGGCCATACTTGTCCCCCTCGGTGATTACGGCCATCCCGCCGTGGTAGAGGTAGGCGATACCCTCGCGGCGAAGGAATTTGCGCTGATTGAGAGGGTTGCCACCGTGGTCGATGAAGAATACGCTGTCACCGACACAGACGCCCGCGACGCTGTCGCTGAAACACCATGCGGCGTCGTATCGCGCGGGGATGACGACCTCGCCGGTGAATCGGTTGAAGAATCCGCGCTTGCCACCCTTAGAGAAGACAGCGAGGCTGTCGCCGTCCTCGGAACAGGCCACCCAGTCGAGCCCCTTCAACACCTTGTCGCCCGTACGCATATCCTTGACGTACGACTTGCCGCGGCCACGCTCGATGTCGTAGAGGAGCATATTCGGGCTAATGCGCGTAATCTCGTCGCCGTAGTACCACCCGTGGCGGCGGACGTAGAACTCATCGTAGAATGCATAGCAGGCAATCAGCGTGACGGCGAGTATGCAGGCTGCAATCACCGCCCCGATGACGCGCCAGAAGGGGGTCTTGTTCCTCCACGAGAAAACATTGCAGATCACCTGCCAAATTCCACGGAAGAAAACCGAAACCCAAACCTTCAAAG
>CAMWXQ010000290.1 GCA_947178235.1 uncultured Muribaculaceae bacterium | reverse complement strand
ATTCATGTGTGACTGCCTCGAGCATCTCATCGTCCCCTGCCGAGTCTCCATACCCCCAGCTCTCCGCGCTGTCAAAGTCGGGGATTGCCTCGCGCACACGCTTGATTTTCTCCGCCCCGTGGCAGTTCGGCGTCGCAAAGCGACCCGTAAGCCGACCCTCTGAATCGACCTCGGGAATAGTACCCAAAACACGCACATTCCCGAACTTCGAGGCCCACGGACTGACCCATGCGGGTATGCTCGCGGTGACTATTAAGACTTCGTGCCCCTCGCTCAGATGCTCTCTTAGTTTGGCAACAGTCCCGGCCTTCTCCTTCGCGCTGAGGCGCGACGCATACCCGCGTCCCTTCTCTTCGAGCCACGCGAGCGACCGACCCTTATACAGCGCGCCGAACAGGGTCTCCTTTGCCTTGGAGTTCGATCCGATGCCGAGTTTCCACGCGGCGAGAGCCCCGAAAGACCTCAGCAGCGCCGTGGCAAACCTCATCGGACCGACACTGTACAGTGCAAATCCAATGAACGAATCCCCCTTACAGAGGGTACCGTCGAAGTCGAACAGAGCTATTTTCTTCTCAGACATAGGGCGAGTGTTATTGTGATGATGATTTATGGCACGTCGCGTACCCACGGGGGTACAAAAGTACAAAAAATCCGATTCGAACCGCAAACAGACCCGCCAAAAGGGCATGTTTTCTGCCTTTATTAACATTTGGAGACCATTTTTCGGAGTATTGGTTTGGCAGTCTCGCGAAAATTAACTAACTTTGTGCGTTAAATGCGCGTTAAGTAAACATGAGACAATTAAAGATTACCAAATCAATCACCAACCGCGAAAGCGCGTCGCTTGACAAATTCCTTCAAGAGATCGGCCGCGAGGAACTTATCTCCGTCGAGGAGGAGGTAGAACTCGCGCAGCGCATCCACCAGGGGGACCAGCGTGCCCTCGACAAGCTCGTTCGCGCAAATCTCCGTTTCGTGGTCTCGGTGGCAAAGCAATATCAGAATCAAGGCCTCAGCCTCCCCGACCTCATCAACGAGGGCAACGTGGGACTCATCAAGGCCGCCCAGAAGTTCGATGAGACGCGCGGCTTCAAGTTCATCTCCTACGCCGTGTGGTGGATTCGCCAGAGCATCCTCCAAGCACTCGCCGAGCAGAGCCGAATCGTGCGCCTCCCCCTCAACCAGGTTGGCTCACTCAACAAGATAAGCAAGGCCCTCTCGAAGTTCGAGCAGGAGAACGAGCGCCGTCCCTCGCCCGAGGAACTGGCCGAGAAGCTCGAAGTCCCCGTGGACAAGATCGCCGACACGCTCAAAGTGTCCGGCCGCCACATCTCGGTCGATGCACCCTTCGTCGAGGGTGAGGACAACAGCCTCCTCGACGTGCTCACAAACGACGACTCCCCCATGGCCGACGCCTCGCTCAACCAGGAGTCGCTCTCCAAGGAGGTCGACCGTGCCCTCAAACAGCTCCACGACCGCGAGCGCGAGATTCTGAAAATGTTCTTCGGAATCGGCTGCCAGGAAATGACCCTCGAAGAGATCGGCGCCCAGTTCGACCTCACCCGCGAGCGCGTACGTCAGATCAAGGAGAAGGCAATCCGCCGCCTCAAAGGACAGAAGAGCCACCTGCTCAAAGCATACCTCGCCCAGTAAAAGAACACGCCCCAACACCCGCCCTCTGCCCGCACATCGGCCGGAGGGCGGAATTGTATCCGGCAACCACAGAAGACCAAGTCTTATAAATCTTATAAATCGTATAAGTCTTAGAATCCATCTCCCCCCCAATTCTTAATTCCCAATCCTCAATTCTTAATTCTACCTACCATGTCCCCCATTCAGCTCATGATGCTCTCGCTCACCGTCACCGTGAGCAATCCCATCCCCACCCCGCGCGAGGATGTCCCCGTGGTAGTCGACCTCCCCGCCAAAGCCCGCGGAGCCGTCAGCGCCACCGTCACAGGCCGCGCCGATGTACCCTGGCAGCTCGACGACATGGACCGCGACGGCCTCTCGGATCAGCTCGCAATGCTCGTCGACCTCAAACCCAACGAGACCGTCACCCTCCGCGTCGAACTCTCGGAGAAGGACACACCCAACCCCTCGGAGGTTCGCACCGAAGCATATATCAAGCTTCACGACAAGAATCAGAAACACCCCCGCATACAGGCCATCGCATTCCCCGGAGACGCCGACAACCGACAGATGTACAACAGCATCTATGGCCACGGCGCAGTCCTCGAGGGCCTGTACAGCGCCATCCGCGTATATCTCGACAACCGCCAGAGCGTCGACCTCTACGCCAAGCACACCCCTCAGATGGAGTTGGAGACCACAGGTTTCTACACCACCCTCGAACAGATGGAGAAGGGCTATGGCCGCGACATCCTTTGGGCCGGCACATCGGTTGCACTTGGCTCGTTCCGCGGATGGACCGACGGCGCGCCGACCACCATCGACTCGGTCGACACCCGCGGACAGAGCGTTGTCACCACAGGCCCTGTGCGCTCGGTCATCGAGGTCACCGACCGCGGATGGGTCATGCGTCCCGGCGCCAAACCCATCGATATGACCCAGCGCTATACCACATGGGGCGGCCACCGCGACTATGAAGTCGACATCACCATCTCCCCCTCCAACCCCGCCGAGATCTACTGCACAGGAGTGCAGAAGGTCATGGAGGACAACGAGGGCTTCGTGAAGCCCGACGGCCTCGCAGGCTCGTGGGGGTGGAACATCCCCGACAAGGCCAAGAAAGAGATCACCGACACCCTCGGCCTCGGCATCTACGTCGCGCCCAAGTAC
>CAMWXQ010000289.1 GCA_947178235.1 uncultured Muribaculaceae bacterium | reverse complement strand
CACCTTGGAGCACCACCGTAGCACTCCCGAGCCGCTTCCCCGGCACAACCTTACCATCGCTCCCGAGCCGCCCTCGCGTCTTCACATACCCGGATTGAACATTGTCTGCAAGCACACAGACGGAGGACAACAACGTCACAAGGACAAAAATAAGATGTTTCATATTATTCAAGGTCTTCGCTTCGCTCGAATTGAGTTTAAAGTTTAGAAGCTTCGCTTTGATGTTTAAAGTTTATCATTTGGTGCATTACTCTAAACTTTAAACCTAAGGTCGACAGGCCCTAAACTTTAAACTTAAACTTTTGCTTGCGAAAGTTTAAAAAATTATTCCAATATTATTACCTGACCCTCTCCACAAGGCATGAAGACGGTATCCCTCAGATTCCACGAGGGGATTTCGATTATATAATTCTCCTTTTGTGATTCGAGCGGAACGGTGAGTGCCACATACCCGTCGGCATCCGACACGGTCTCCCAGCGGTCAATCTTCACAGGCGTATCAGCGACCCCGGCCTCACGTTTCCAGTCCCACAGCCTCTTGCGGATCTCGCCATACACGGCAGGGTCGCGCGAAACCCGCAACGTCACATCCTCGGTCAGCACAACGGCGGTATCCAAAGGCTGATAGTCGGGACAGGCGAAGGTCACCCTTGCCTCACGGCCGAGATACTTGTGGGGAATATCCATGAACTCGGCCCTTTCGCCGAGGGCGGCGATGGTGTCGGACTTGGTCTCGCGGTCGAGTTGGAGTGTGATGACCGCATCGCGCAGCGGCGGGAGGTTGGGATTGTTGACCGTAGCCTCTTCGATGCTTATGCGCGTGTCGAAAGGTTGATTCTTGGCCCAAATCATAGCCATGACCCCGAGCACGGCAATCATCCCGACGCACCACGCGACAGCCCGCGCAATCATCTGACGGCGGTGTCTGCGCCATATCGAGTCGAACTCCACCCCGAGCAGCTTCGAGATGAGCTGGACGTAGGCCCGCTCGCGGTTCATCCACGGCCATCGGTAGATCTTCTCATGGATATTAGCACCGAGAATCTCGGGCAGGCCGATACGGCGGACAATCGGATTGAAACACTCGGTCTCGGGGTCGCCACTATTGGGCTCTCCGTCGACAATGAAGAAGTGGATGGCATCGTCGCGCCCGAGCTCGTGGAAATATTCGATCTCCTTGCCCACCCACTCGGAGCGCGCCGAGTGGGGCGAACAGATGACTATGAGGTTCCTCGAACTGCGGAGCCTCTCCTTCAATTCATCATCGAGCCCTCCGGGTTGGATGTCGGTGGGCGCAAAGAAGACTGGGTCGATAGGCGTGCGCTTCCATCCCCTCTGCTTGCAGAGGGTCGCCGGCATACGGTAATGTTCGAGTTTGCGCTGCAAGCGCTTGCCCCAAGCAGTATCCTTTGAGTTGTAGGATATGAAGGCGTAGTAGCGATATTCCTGGGGCCCAGTGGTATCCATCGGTGTGTGATTATTGGTTAGGGGTTATGGGGAGGAGGTAGTATTTTCGGTTGGGTAGTGGGTCGAGGGCCCACTGGTCGAGGATGATGTGTGGGTCAAGGGCGGTGACGGTGAGGGTGTGTGCGCCCGAGGCCATCGGCGGGAGGCTGAGGGTGCGGAGGGCCTGCCCGCGGAGGACGTTGAGTTTCCATCGCTCGGAGCGGAACGGCTCTTTGAGGTCGAAGACCGTGGGCTCGCCGCCGTCGATGCTGACGGCGTAGCGCAAGGTGCCCCCGTCGGCGGGCTGCGTGGGTATCGTGGCGATGGTGAGCAGAGGGGTCTGCATCGTGTCGGGGAGGGTGAATCGGTATGTGAGAGAGCTCCCCACGGCGAGTTCAACGGCACGGCCGCTGTGGCCGAGCATATCCACCGTGCGATGTTCGCCGTGGCTATCGTCGAAGGCTTCGGCATCGCGCCCGACCACTCCGTCGGGGTCAAGGGGATGCCTCCCGCGTGCGGGGGCTGAGGCAAGCCGCGCGGACACCTCGGCGTCGGTCAGCATCACGGGGAGCGCGGGTGCCTCCATCGCGGGAAGATTGCGTGGAGACATATCCATCGATCCACGCCACTTGCCCGAGGCGAGCGAGTCATTATAATAATAGGTGAGGGCGCGGAGATTCTGATAAGCCTGTTGGCTCCTCGCTGCGGCCATGTCGCGCCCATCCGTATCCCCCGCTACGGCACAGGCGCGGGCGCGCTGAGCTTCGAGCATCTTGACGGCCTGGTTTGCCGCCGCGGCCACGGGATATTTGACCGCCGCGAACCACGCATCCGCGAGCGATGGGTCGACCAGTCTCTCGGCCCGCTCGACATCGGCGAGGATGTCGAGATACTCCTCGATATACCGGTCCGCCTCGCCGCCGAACTCCGTGAAACTGAATTGGGTGTCGGCCACGGGACTGAGACCGCGGCCATAGCGCTTCTTATCGAGCTCCGTCTGGCTCCAACCCATGAATTCGGGCCGACGCTTGGCCGTTAGACCATAGAAACGGCGCATCGCGGGATAGGCCGTATCGGCGACCGCCTCACCGAAGTTCGTGGCGAGCCATCTGCGCAGATGTGCACCCACATTCTCTGATTCGACCCCATCTATGTTCCAAGCGAGGTCGAGGAAGAGTTCGAGGTCATAAGCCGCAACCTTCGGGTCGTGGACGTTGGCAATCCACAGCTTGCGGACACTATGCTCCCAAGCATTGCACAATTCGTTGTAAATCAACCCCGGTTGAGTTGTCGAGAGCCACAGATAGTCGTGAGGACGTCCCCAGTAGCTCAGATGGTAGTATAGCCCCGCCCCACCGC
>CAMWXQ010000288.1 GCA_947178235.1 uncultured Muribaculaceae bacterium | reverse complement strand
TGGCCTGCTGCGCGGGCTTGGATTGCTGCTGCTGAGGCTGCTTCTTCGGCTGCTGAGGCTTGGCCCCATAGGGCTTCGGCTGTTGCTTCTTGGGCTGTTGCTGCTGCTGGGGCTGCTTCTTCGGCTGCTTGCCACCCTCGGGCTTGGGCTTGTCACCCTTCTCCTGCTTCTCGGGCTTGGGAGCGTCGGGCTTGTCGGCCTTCGGGCCCTTGTTCTTCTTTTTCTTCTTCTTGGCGCGGTCAAATCGGGTGAGGTCATCCTGCGAGGCGAGGTCTATGGGCTTCGCCTTGGCCTTTGCGGCGGCCTCCTCATCCTCGGCGCGCATCAGTTTCTCGGGCTTCTCGCCGCGGCGGTTCATCTCGATGATCTCGAATGCGCGGGCGGCGTCGATGGTCACGAGGTTGGCGGCCACCTGCTTGTCCGACGAGTAGGTGATCTCCTTTCGGAATATGTCGGTCTTGAAGTGGTACCATGTGGCGTCGGTGGTTTCGAGGCGCACCGACTTCTCGGGCAGGTGCTTCGAGCTCTCGACATAGGTGTCCACCTCGAAGTTGAGGCAGCACTTGAGCTTGGCACACTGGCCGGCGAGCTTCTGGGGGTTGAGCGAAATGTCCTGGTAGCGTGCGGCGCTCGTGCCGACACTGACGAACGAGGTCATCCACGACGCGCAGCAGAGCGGTCGGCCACAGGGACCGATGCCGCCGATGCGGCCCGCCTCCTGGCGCGCGCCTATCTGTTTCATCTCGATGCGGACCTTGAATGTCTCGGCCAGGACCTTTATGAGCTGGCGGAAGTCGACGCGTTCGTCGGCGATGTAGTAGAAGATGGCCTTGTTGCCATCCCCCTGGTACTCGACGTCGCCTATCTTCATGTTCAGTTTGAGGCTCTCGGCTATCTTGCGGGCCTTGATCATCGTGTCGTTCTCGCGGGCGCGGGCCTCCTCATACTTTTCGAGGTCGGCGGGCTTGGCCTTGCGGAAGACGCGCTTGATCTCGGCATCGGGTTTGATACCGGCGCGCTTCATCTGTATGGCCACGAGGGGGCCTTTGAGGGTGACGGCGCCGATGTCGTGGCCCGGGGATGCCTCGACGGCCACCATGTCGCCCACCTCGATGTCGAGGCCGAGCGAGTTGCGGTAGTATCCCTTGCGGGTGTTCTTGAATATGACCTCGACGATGTCGAAGGTCGTTCCCGGAGCCGCAGGGATGTCTTCGAGCCAGTTGCAGCAGTGCAGCTTGCCGCGTGGGCAGCGCTTTTTCCTGTCTTCCATCCGTGCGGAGGATTACTTTGCGTAGCTTACGGAGCGGGTCTCGCGGATGACGGTGATCTTGACCTGTCCGGGGTAGGTCATCTCATCCTGGATGCGGCGTGCGATCTCGTCGGAGAGCTTCTCGGTCTCGGCGTCGTCGATCTTGTCGGCACCGACGATGACGCGCAGCTCGCGGCCGGCCTGGATGGCGTAGGTCTTGACCACGCCGGGGTACGAGAGGGCGAGCTGTTCGAGGTCGTTGAGGCGTTTGATGTATGCCTCGACGATCTCGCGGCGGGCGCCGGGACGGGCTCCCGAGATGGCGTCGCAGACCTGGACGATTGGGGCCAGGAGCGAGGTCTGCTCGATCTCGTCGTGGTGTGCGCCGATGGCGTTGCAGATATCGGGTTTCTCCTTGTACTTCTCGGCCAGTTTCATGCCCAGGAGTGCGTGGGGCAGTTCGGGCTCCTCGTCGGGAACCTTGCCGATGTCGTGCAGGAGGCCTGCGCGGCGTGCCTTCTTGGGGTTGAGGCCGAGCTCGGCGGCCATGATGGCGCAGAGGTTTGCGGTCTCACGCGAGTGCTGGAGCAGGTTCTGGCCGTAGCTCGAACGGTACTTCATCTTGCCGACCATGCGGATGAGGTCGGGGTGCAGGCCGTGGATGCCGAGGTCGATGGCGGTGCGCTTGCCGGTCTCGATGATCTCCTCCTCGATCTGCTTGCGGACCTTCGATACGACCTCCTCGATGCGGGCGGGGTGGATGCGGCCGTCGGCGACGAGCTGGTGCAGGGCGAGGCGGGCGATCTCGCGGCGGACGGGGTCGAAGCCCGAGAGGACGATGGCCTCGGGGGTGTCGTCGACGATGATCTCGATGCCTGTGGCGGCTTCGAGGGCGCGGATGTTGCGCCCCTCGCGGCCGATGATGCGCCCCTTGATCTCATCGTTGTCGATGTGGAATACGGTGACCGAGTTCTCGATGGCGGTCTCGGTGGCGAGGCGCTGGATGCTCTGGACCACGATTCGCTTGGCCTCCTTGTTGGCGGTCATCTTGGCGTCGTCCATGATGTCGTGGATATAGGCTGCGGCCGCGGTCTTGGCCTCGTCCTTGAGGCTCTCGACGAGCTTCTCCTTGGCCTCCTCGCATGAGAGGCCCGAGATATGTTCGAGTGTCTCGCGGGCCGAGCGGGTGAGGCTGTCGAGCTCCTCGCGGCGCTGGTCGAGGACGGCGGCCTGGGCGTCGAGCTCGCGGCGCTGCTGGTCGTTCTCGTTGCGGGCGCGCTGGTTCTCGCTCTGCTGCTGGTTGAGCTGGTTCTGGCGCTGTTTGATGCGCTGTTCCTCGTTCTGGACCTTTTGGAGGCGCTGGTTGGCGCTCTTCTCGGCTTCGTTCTTTATGCGGATTGCCTCTTTCTCAGCTTCGAGCTGATGGTCTTTCTTGATGATTTCGGCCTCGCGGTTGGCGTCGGCGATGATGGTGCGCGCCGCCGAGCGGGCTGTGGATTTCTGCCATACGAGGAGTATGGCGACGCCCAGGGCCAGGCCGGCCACAAGGGCGATGATGATGAAGAGTATGGTTGC
>CAMWXQ010000287.1 GCA_947178235.1 uncultured Muribaculaceae bacterium | reverse complement strand
TCGGTCGGCAGGTTGTCGAGTTCGGCCGCGATCTCCCCCGGGGTGACGAACCCCTCCGTTCCGGGAGTCTCCTCCACGGCTATCGGCATCCGCGGACACCGCTGCGCGCGGTCGGCCCCGAGCGACGCGGCGAGCGACACCCCGAGATAACCGGCCAGGACGACCGTGAAGATGATGGTGAGATACTTGGGCATGATTTTGGGTTATCGGTTCTTGATCTTTTCGATGATCTCGGGGATGAGCGTGTTGATGTCGCCGGCCCCGAGGGTCAAAAGTATGTCAAAGTTACGACTTTTCAGCGTATCTGCCAATTTTTCCTTCTCGGTTAATGATTTATCGGAACATTTAACCTCCTGCAACACCATTTCTGACCCTACGCCGGGGATCGGCTCCTCGCGCGCGGGGTAGATGGGGAGCATCACGACCTCGTCGGCCATCGACAGCGCCTCGGCAAAGTCATGGGCGAAGTCGCGGGTGCGCGAGTACAGGTGGGGCTGGAATGCGACCGTCAGACGGCGCCCCGGATAGAGTGCCTTGACCGAGGCGATGGAGCTCGCCACCTCGCGCGGATGGTGGCCGTAGTCGTCGATGATGACGCGACCCTGCTCTCCCGGCTCCTCGTAGCGTTTCTCGAAACGCCGCTTCGCACCGCGGTAGGTCGAGATAGCCTCGCGGATAGCCACGGGGTCGAACGCCGGAGTCATGGTCACCGCCGCCGCCGCGGCCACGGCGTTCTCGATGTTGATTTCGACCGGCACACCGAGATTCACGTTGCGGATGGTCCCGCGCGGGGTCACGATGTCGAATGTGATTGTACCCGGGGTGCGGCGTATATACTGGGCATGGAAGTCCCCGCCGTCGCGCGAGTAGGTCATGATCTTGACACCCTCCTGCACACGCGGTTTCAGTTTCAGCCCCTCGTGGACGATGAGGGTCCCGCCGGGGCGGATCAGCTCGGTGAAGTGGGCGAAACTTTCGAGATATGCCTCCTCGGTGCCGTAGATGTCGAGGTGGTCGGGGTCGGTCGAGGTGATGACCGCCACCGTCGGCGACAGCCAGTGGAACGAGCGGTCGAACTCGTCCGCCTCGATGACGCTGTAAGGTGACGACGGAGCCAGGAGGAAGTTGGTCCCGTAATTTTTCAGCTCTCCGCCCAGGAATGCATTGCACCCCACGCCGCAGACCGTCAGAATATGGGCCGCCATGCTCGACGTGGTCGTCTTTCCGTGCG
Source organism: uncultured Muribaculaceae bacterium (assembly GCA_947178235.1). Taxonomy (GTDB): domain Bacteria; phylum Bacteroidota; class Bacteroidia; order Bacteroidales; family Muribaculaceae; genus Duncaniella. The sequence goes on along the minus strand of CAMWXQ010000287.1, from coordinate 1,595 downwards.
TCCCGGCGAAACAGAGAGCCTCCGAGCCGCGGGTCACGATGCCCAGAGCCTCGGCGCGCTTCATCATCTTGAAGCCCCCCTCGCGGAAGAACTTCATCCACGGCATATCGGCCGGCACGGCAGGCGTATAGATCACCGTCGTCTCCGCAGGGTCGCGCATATCCTCGGGGATAGCATCCACCGAGGCATCGAAACTGATTTCGACACCCTCCTTTTGGAGTTCTGCGGTCAGTTCGGTCTCGGTACGGTCATATCCCGCGACCCTCGCGCCGCGGCTCAGAAAGTAGCGTTCGAGGGCCGCCATACCGATCCCCCCCGCACCAATGAAGCAATATCTCATAGTGTTGAAAGTTTAAAGTTTTAAAGTTGAGAGTTGAGAGTTGAGAGACCTCATATAAATCTTATAAGACTTATAAGACTTATACGACTTATAATTCCCAATCCTCAATTCCCGATTATCTCCTCTATCTTCTCCGCAATCTTCTCGTCGGCGCCGGGGCGGGCCATCTTGCGGATATTCTTTTCGAGTGCCTCGCGGGCCGCGGGGTCGCCGAGCAGGCGGCTGATCTCCTCCGGCAGCTTCTCCGACGCCTCGCGGTCGAGGATCATCACCGCAGCACCGACATTCGCCAGGGCCTCGGCATTGTGGCGCTGATGGTCCTCGGCGACATTGGGCGACGGGATGAGGATGCACGCCTTACCGAGATTCTGCAACTCAGAGATGGTCCCCGCGCCGGCGCGCGCAACCACCAGGTCGGCAGCCTTGTAGGCAACATCCATATTCTTGATGAATACCGTCGCCTTCGTGTCGAGCATCGTCGAAGCCCTCTGGGCGAACTCCTCCGCCCCATAGCGTCCCGTCTGCCAGTAGAGCGACGCATCTGCCTCGGCCAGAGCGTCGGACGACGCCGCGATCGCCTCGTTCACCGTCCGCGCGCCCAGGCTGCCACCCACGCTCAGCACCAGGGGCTTGTCGGGATTGAACCCGAGCTGCTCCTTGGCCTCGCGTCGCGTCATCGTGCAGTCCCCGAGCTCCTTGCGGGTCGGATTGCCCGTAATCACTATCTTGTCGGCTGGGAAGAACCTCTCCGTGCCGTCGTATGCCACGCAGATCATCTTTGCCTTCTTGGCCAGCAGCTTGTTCGTGACCCCGGGGTACGAGTTCTGTTCCTGGATGAGGGTGGGGATACCGCGGCGCTGAGCCTCCTTCAAGACAGGCCCCGAGGCATAGCCGCCGACACCGACCGCCACATCAGGCTTGAACTCAGCCACGATCCTGCGCGCCTTCCACATCGACTTCCAAAGCTTCCACAGCACACCGAAGTTGCGCCACGGACGGCGGCGGTCGAAGCCCGCCACGGGCAGACCCACGATATTATACCCCGCAGCGGGGACCTTCTCCATCTCCATGCGCCCCTCGGCGCCAACAAAGAGGATTTCGGCATCGGGCCAGCGGCGCTTCACGGCATCCGCTATTGATAGAGCCGGGAATATGTGGCCGCCCGTGCCACCCCCGGAGATGAGAAGTCTCATATTGGGTTTAGAGTTTAAAGTTGAGAGTTGAAAAAGACTCTTATATATCTTATAAGACTTAT
>CAMWXQ010000286.1 GCA_947178235.1 uncultured Muribaculaceae bacterium | reverse complement strand
ATTCAACACCTATGTGGACGGCGTCCTCGCCACCGTGCCCCCGGCCAAGGAGCTCCCCCTCTCGCAGCTCTACTGGTTCAGCTGATGACACCGGGCCGAACAATATAGACTTAAAATTTGTTACGTTTCCGGGGAGAGGCCCCCTTCCGAGCCCCTCCCCGGAATTTCAACTTATAAGCGCAACGCGTTTCAACCCCTAACCCAACACCCTCGAACACAGAACCATATGGAAGTCCTGACAGAAGTCCTCGGCAATATGCACGAGCCCGAATGGCACGAAAAACTCCATCACGCAACCGTCGAACCCGTCGTCCTCGACCAGTGGACGGCACAGAAGAGCCGATTCCTGGGCAAGAGCGCCGAGGGCAACGAGTATCCCATAGCCCTCAAACGCCACACACATATCAATGACGGCGACATCGTCTACTGGAACCCCGAGACCAACCACGCCGTCGTGCTGCGCCTTGCCCTCAACCCCGTGCTCGTGGTAGACCTCTCGGCTCTCGCGTCCATGAAGCCCGAGGAGGTCATCCGCATCTCCGTCGAGCTCGGCCACGCCATCGGCAACCAGCACTGGCCCGCCGTCGTCAAGGGCACCAAGGTATATGTCCCCCTCACCGTCGACAAGAAGGTCATGCTCTCCGTCATGGAGACACACAATATCGACGGCATCACATACGAGTTCGAGTCGGGCACCGAAATCATCCCCTACCTCGCCCCCGACGAGATCCGCCGCCTCTTCGGCGGTGCCGGCCACGACAGCCACGGCCTCGACGAGCATATCCACGCCACCATCCGTCATTGACCCGGCCATGGACAGCCGCATGATTGCCCTCTCCCATCTGTTGCAGTTCAGCGACGCGACCTTCCCCGTGGGCACATTCTCCTTCTCCAACGGGTTGGAGACCGCCTGCTACGAGAAGATTGTGACCGACGCACCGAGCCTCGAGGCATACTGCCGCTCGGCTGCCCGCCAGGCCGCTTTCAGCGACGGCGTGGCTGCCCTCATGGCTTGGCGTGCCACCGACGCGGACGACTATGGCGCCATCGTCAAGGCCGACAACGACCTCATGCTCTTCAAGATGAACGACGAGGCCCGCATGATGCTCCAACGCATGGGCAAGAAGCTCGCCGAACTGGGCAAGCGCATGGTGCCGTCGCCGCTGCTCGACCGCTGGCTCGCCGACATCGACCGTGGGCTCGCACCCGGGACCTATCCCGTGGCGCAGGGCATCGTGTTCCGCCTCGCGGGGCTCACCGAAGAGGACCTCTTCACGTCCAGCCAGTACGGCGTCATCAACATGATTCTCGGCGCCGCGCTCCGATGTGTCCGCGTCTCGCACTACGACACCCAGGAGTCGCTCTACCGCCTCGCAGCCGACATCCCCGCGCTCTACCAGGAGGCCCGCACAATGACATTCGACGACATGAACTGCTTTGTCCCCGAGATGGACATCCTCGCCTCGTTGCACGAGAAGGGAAATATGCGAATGTTCATGTCCTGATTCTAAATTATCAATTCCCAAATCTCAATTCCAAATAGAATGAGCACTTGCCGCATAGGTGTCGGAGGCCCCGTGGGCTCCGGCAAGACAACACTCATCGAAGACCTCACCCCCCGTCTGCTCGAAAAGGGACTCAAAGTCCTAATCATCACCAATGACATCGTCACCACCGAGGACGCCAAGCATGTCCGCAAGGTCCTCAAAGGGATCCTCGCCGAAGACCGCATCATCGGCGTCGAGACCGGTGCGTGTCCCCATACCGCCGTGCGCGAGGACCCCTCGATGAACATCGCTGCCGTCGAGGAGATGGAAGCCAAGTTCCCCGACGCCGACATCGTGTTCGTGGAGAGCGGCGGCGACAACCTCACCCTCACCTTCTCCCCCGCACTGGTCGACTTCTTCATCTACGTCATCGACGTGGCCGCCGGCGACAAGATTCCCCGCAAGGATGGCCCCGGCATCTCGCAGAGCGACATCCTCGTCATCAACAAGACCGACCTCGCCCCCTATGTCCACGCCTCGCTCGACGTCATGCGCGAGGACAGCGAGAAGATGCGCCCCGGCAAACCCTTCGTCTTCACCAACTCCATGACCGGCGAGGGTCTCGACGAGCTCATCGACCTCATCTATAAGATGGCCCTTTTCGACAAGCAGTGACCCCCATGTTCTCACCCGAAATCCCACGCCACTTCTCCGACTCGCCCGAGGTAGACTTCTCCTCGGCCCCCGAGATGGCGCCGTACCTCACCGAGCCCCCGGCCATGTATGTCGGGGCGCCCGGGAAGCGCGGATACCTCAACCTCGGCTTCGAGCTCGATCGCGACGGCAAGTCGATTCTGCGCGAGCTCGACCGTCGCGCCCCGCTCATTGTCCAGCAGGAGCTCTACTTCGACGAGGAGCTCCCGGGTATGCCGTGCGTCTACATCCTCTCGTCGGGAGGACCCAATGTAGACGGCGACAGATATATGCAGAACATCAAGGTCGGCAAGGATGCAATGGGCTTTGTCTCGACGGGCGCAGCCACCAAACTCGCCTCGATGAAGTACAACTACTCGGGACTGCGCCAGACCATAATCCTCGAAGAGAACGCCTACCTCGAATACCTCCCCGAGCCGATCATCCCCCATGCACATACCCGTTTCATCAGCGACACCCGCATGGTGGTCGACCCCACGGCGACGGTGTTCTACTCGGAGATCTTCATGGGAGGCCGCAAACACTACAACGGCGGCGAGCTCTTTGCGTTCGACATCCTCTCGGTATGTTCCCACGGCGAGCGTCCCGACGGCCGTCAGCTCTTCCGCGAGAAGTACATCATCTCCCCCGACCGATCG
>CAMWXQ010000285.1 GCA_947178235.1 uncultured Muribaculaceae bacterium | reverse complement strand
GCGTTGGGCCACGATGAGCGAGACAACCCCGCTCCCTGTCCCGCCGTCGAGGACAGACCTCAGACCCGCGCGCATCGGGACCCATGCGCCGAGCACGACGCCGTCCGTCCCGATCTTCATTGCCGACCGGGAATCGTCCACGCTGAATTGTCTGAAATCGAACTTGCCCACGTCTCTCTAACGGCCCCCCTGCATGGAAAATTATTTTGCAGAGAGGATATTTTTCACTACTTTTGCACTTATGAATCATCTTTCGACACCCGCCGCCCCGATAGACAAGGTTGTGGACGATCTCTGTGACAGCTCCACGATACGCCACATGTGCCCCCAGCGCCGCCACGAGGGTGAGCCCCTGCTCTCAAACCCGACCGTGCGCCGCATCGTCAGGCTTGCCTGCGGGCTGATGTTCCCCGGGTTCTTCGAGGAGGAGGTCGTCTCGGACCTCGAACTGCGCTCGCGCATGACCGTCGACTGCCATGAGCTCAACCGCCTCCTCACCTCGCAGGTATGCGCCGCCCTCTGCTTTGCCGACTGCGAGTGTGGCGACTGCTTCGAGACCATCCTCAGCCGGTCCTCGGACATCGCAGCCCGCTTCATCGAGCGGCTCCCCGAGCTCCGTGCCCTGCTCGACACCGACATCGACGCCACCTTCGCGGGCGACCCCGCCGCCACGTCGACCCACGAGGTCATCGTCTGCTACCCGGGCCTCCGTGCCACGATGAACCACCGCATCGCCCACGCCCTCGTCGGCCTCGGTGTACCCGTGCTCCCGCGCATGATAGCCGAGCAGGCCCACTCGGACACTGGCATCGACATCCACCCTGCGGCCACCATCGGACACTCCTTCGTCATAGACCACGGCACGGGCGTCGTCATCGGCGCGACGGCCATCATCGGCGACAACGTGAAGATCTACCAGGGTGTCACCCTCGGCGCACGCAGTTTTGTCAAGGACGAGCACGGCGACCCCGTCAAGGGGATAGCCCGCCACCCCCTCATCGGCAACGACGTGGTCATCTACGCCAACTCGACCATCCTCGGGCGCATCACCGTCGGCGACGGCGCCGTCATCGGCGGCAACCTCTGGGTCACCACCCCCGTCGCCCCTGGCGAGAGGCTCGTGCAGGCCAATCCCGAGAACTTCCGTAAGATGTGACCCCCCTCTACGCCAAGATACAATCCAATAAGATAAGAGAGAAGTTTTACTCCAACAGATATGCCGTTCGAATTAGTTGCAAAGACCCTCAAAGGGCTCGAAGATGTCCTCGCAGGGGAGCTCACCGCCCTCGGCGCGCAGAACGTCACCCCGGGGCTCCGCATGGTCTCCTTCGAGGGTGACCTCGCCATGATGTACCGCGCCAATGTATGGTGCCGCACCGCCCTGAGCGTCCTCAAACCGATATACAAGTTCACAGCCTCCGACACCGACTCGCTCTACGAGATGGTCAAGGAATACGACTGGGGCAGCGTCCTCAGCCTCGGCAAGACATTCTCCGTCGACTCCACCGTGCACTCATCCGTCTTCACCCACTCGCGCTTTGTCCTGTACAGGGTCAAGGACGCCATCGTCGACTGGTTCAAGGACCGCTACGGCGAGGACAAGCGCCCGAAGGTGTGTGTCGGGGGCGTCGCCGACGTCATCATCAATGTCCACATCGACGAGGAGCGCGTCACAATCTCGCTCAACTCATCGGGCGAGAGCCTCCACCGCCGCGGATGGCGCGTCGCACAGACCGACGCCCCCATCAACGAGGTGCTCGCCGCGGGCATCATCCTCATGAGCGGTTGGGACGGCTCGGCCCCCTTCGTCGACCCCATGTGCGGCTCGGGTACATTCCTCGTCGAGGCCGCCCTCATCGCCGCGGGCATCGCCCCGGGGTCGTTCCGCAAGGGTTGGGCCTTCGAACACTGGCGCGACTTCGACCCCCAGCTGCTCGAGTCGGTCCTCGCCGAGCGTCAGCCCGCCACCGAACTCCCCTTCCGCATCTACGGCTCGGACATCTCCCCGAAGGCTGTCGAGGCCGCCGAGGCCAACATCCTCTCCGCAGGGGTCGATGACTTCGTCGTACTCCGCGTCCGCTCGCTCGCCTCGTGGGAACAGGCCCCCGCCGACGGCACACCCGGCACACTCGTCGTCAATCCCCCTTACGGCGAACGCCTCAACCCCGAAGATCTGCAAGGGCTCTACCGACTGCTCGGTACCAAACTCAAACATGTCTTCTGCGGCTACCACTCGTGGGTCATATCCTCCAACCTCGAAGCCCTCGACCGCATCGGCCTCACCCCCTCGCTCTCCGTCGAGATGCAGAACGGTGGACTCGACTGCCGCCTCTGCGAGTACCTCACCTTCGAGGGTACAAAGGCCGAATTCCGCCGCTCGGGAGGTGTAGTGAAGACCGAGAAGAAGGATGCCGATACCCCTAAGCGCCCCGCACTCACATCGGACGCAAAATGGCTCCGCGACGCAGGCAAGGCGGGCTTCGGAGGACGCAGCAGCGACCGCCGCAAGGCCGAATCGCCCCGCTCCAACGAACACAAGGGCCCCGAGAAGCGCTCGGCCCTCAGCGAGAAGTACCGCCCCAAGAAGGGAGCCTTTGCCCGCAGCGAGGAGACACGCCGCAAATTCAAGGAGCAGACCGAAGCCCGAAGCGAAGCCGAAGAACTCATCTCGCGCCGCCGCAACACCAATGCCCTCGACTCCATCGCCAAAGCCCCGACCCAACCCTCGCTCCCCGCGCAGGACGGCCCCTTCATGCGCATCCGCCGCCGCTGGAAACGCCCAGACACAGACCATACCCAAGACAACCAAGATAGCTAAATTATCTATAATAGCTACTCACC
>CAMWXQ010000284.1 GCA_947178235.1 uncultured Muribaculaceae bacterium | reverse complement strand
CAACTGTTAGAAGTAATTAAGAATTAAGAATTATAAATTAAGAATTAAAGCACAAATCGAACAATTCATAATTCTTAATTCATAATTCTTAATTTATAATTAGAATTTCCATTGCACTCTCGCCATGACCGTCTTGGGTCTTATCGTATAGCTCGTGACGTTGCGCGAGAGTGTTCCTTATGTCACATATTCATATCGGCGGCGATCGAGGATATTGTCGGCAGTCAAAGTGAGACGTATCCGCGGACTGACCTGCCATGTGGCAGACGCATCGAGCAGAATGAGATTGGCGACGTCCCCCGATGCGAAGCGGGTCAGATACTCCTCTCCCCCGATGGTCACGAAAATTTTGTCCGAGGGGTATAGCGTAGCGGAGAGATTCTGTCGGAGGCTGTGGTAGAGGCTGGTTTCCTCTGGCATATGCAATTCCGAGAGCGAGTAGCGGGCCTCATAGCTCATCGAAAGCCACCGCCACAGACTACCCTTGAAATATGGCTTGGCCGAAAGAGCCCGCTGAGTGTAATCCACGACCGCTCCATCCCTCATTGATGCCGCAGAGGTCACCGAGGCCGTGAGGTCGCACCCCGCGACCATGCGGCTGTGGCCGAAACCTTTGCTCACCCCTGCCTCGGCGTTCAGCGTCCGCTGACGCGAGAATCTCTCGGCAAACGTGGAGATTATGAGATTGTCAACGAATTTCAAATCAGACATCACGGGCGAGTGCGACATGACACCCGAAACAGAGAGATTCGTGAAAAGTGCTTTGAGTGGATTGCGGTACTCCCACCCGAGTTTTCCCGAGAACTCGTGCGAATAATGACCAGGGGCCGAGGCAATGAAGAGATTGTGGTAATCGGACAATATGGGTGAATCCATGTATAGGTACGGTGCGGGAGCCCCGAGCCTGTAACCGATCGAGCCTTTGAGCTCGTTCCGCGCCCCGAGACGGCGGCGCACACTCAGCGACGGGGCTGCGTTCACGAAATCGTGCTGAGCCCCCATCGCGTAATGCTTCCACCTCAGTGGAGCTTTGAACGAAACCCTCCACCCCGCGCGATCATAGTCGGCTTGTGGAACTGCATAAAGATCCGAAATGAAAGCCTCGCTCACGCCCGAATTATCATACACACCCAACCCCGCGAGCGAGTGATTGAGCCTGTGCCAGTCGAGGTCGAGACCCGCCGAGACGTAGAATTTCCAAAACCGACCGAGACGACCGAAACGGGTCTCCGTGAGGCTGCGGAACTCATCCGTGCCGACACTCTGTACGGCATTGGTCTCACCATCGGTCACAAGTCTGTCTGGGCGGCGTATGAATGTATTGCGCGACGAGAGCGTGAAAACCCGCTTGTCCGAACGCTTCACGAGCATGAGGTCATTGGTGGCCGAGAGGGTCTGTCTCTTGACCCTCTCCGAGAGTTCCACAGATCCGCCCACATCCGACACTGCCCTGCCCGACGAGGCTTCGATCGAGAGCCGTTCGTTGAGATAGTAGTCCCTGCGGTTGGTGCGCGAGTTGAATCGGGCCGAGATATTCCGCCCATGTGTCAGCGACTTCTGACGGCGCACAAAGTCGGAAATCGATGCGCTCAGGTAGTCCGTGGTCTCGCCCATGTTATAGTCGAGCCTGTCACCCGAGGCATTGAGCGTCACGCGCATCGAGGTCTCCCCAGACTTCCAAGCCGTGATGCCATTGGCGAGCCACGAGAGATTGTCGCGGGTGCGCTTCTCGGCGAGCGGTGTGCCGAACATATCCGCCGAGATATATTCGGGCCACACGGGAGTGTCGGAGCCCATGATGTACATATCAGCCATATCGTGTTCGATGATTTCGCCCGCGGGGTTCCAGCCTGTATTGTCCCCCTTGGCGGTGAAGATATTCTGGATCTTCGGGGCGATACGCATGGCATACGCCGAACCACTCAGCAGCAACGGCGTGGCCCCTGCTCCACCCTGCAACACTCCGGTCCAACGCCCGCGGGCATCTTCCCTGAGCGTGAGGTTCAGACCCGCCTCCTCGGGAAACTCGATGCCTGCGAGGGCCTTGATCGGCTGATGCTTCTCCATGACCTCGACCGACTTGACATCCTTGTGCGAGATATTCTCGGTGGCGAGGCCATATTGGCCACCTACAAAGTCATTGCCGTCGATATAGAATTTGTTTATCGGTTTACCCTGGTACTTGATTGTACCGTCATCCTCGACCTTGATGCCGGGGAGACGTTTGATTACATCGATGATGGCGTTGTCCTTGGCCTGAGCATAGCGCGAGACATTAAATACGAGGGTGTCCCCCTTGGCGTATATATCGGGGGCCTCGACGATGACATCTTTGAGCAGGTTCTCGGCGGGTTCGAGCCTCACCGTGACAGGGTCGGCTGATACTGCGATGGTCTGCGGCGCATAGCCGAGGCAACGGATGGTCACAGAGTCTGCTCCCGCCTTCAAGGCGAGGTTATAACATCCCTCGCGGTCGGTCGAGATGAAACTGCCCGCCGCCTTGACCATAGCCCCGGGGAGAGGCTCACCGCTCGCGGCATCCACCACCCTGCCGCGGATCGTGGCGGGCGTGGAGGCCGTGAGGGTGAGCGCCCCAACGAGGAGAGCCGACAGAGTCATTATCCATATTTTCATTTCCGCCAGTCCTTTTCGATGTAGTCATAACCGAGATCCATCGGATCGTGGGCATCGGGCTGCAAGTTGCCAGCACCGTCACTCACCGTGATGCTCCCGCCTGTGGTCGCTTCATAGTACGCATAGGGGTTGACGTCATACCGATGCTTTGCATCATAGAATCCGTGGCGGTCGGTGTTGTTGAAGGGCACCTTGTACATCGTCAGCGGTCGGTCGCTGCGGGACCTCAGCCCTATGC
>CAMWXQ010000283.1 GCA_947178235.1 uncultured Muribaculaceae bacterium | reverse complement strand
CTCCCGAGCCCACTCCCGAGCCCCTCGACAGCATCCCCGCCGAGGCCCCCGTCGTCGAGCTCCCCACCTATAATAATATAGAGGCAGTCGAGCCCGTCGAGCCCCGAGGGCAAAGCCCGAGGGCCGCGCACACCCCGCGCCACCTGCTCGCCTTGAAGTCCAACCTCCTCTTTGACCTCGCCCTCTTCCCCAACCTCGAACTCGAATGGCTCATCGACGACCGATGGTCCGTAGCCGTCGAGGGCAACATCATGTGGTGGGGCCACTACGCGCACAACCACAGCCGTCGCCTCGCCGTCATCGACGCCGAAGGGCGCCGGTGGATCAACCCCAAGGCACCCTGGCACGGCATGTTTGCCGGCGTCTTTGCCGGAGGCGGATTGTACGACTTCCAGAACGGCGGCAAGGGACACTACGGCGAGGGCGGCATGGCCGGAGCCTCGTTCGGCTACATGTGGCCCGTCAGCCGCAACATATCCTTCGAGGCATCCCTCGGCGTGGGATACCTCTATGCCCGCGACCGCCAGTATGTCCCCTTGGACGGACACCACGTCTACCTCCTCACCAAGGGCATCAACTACTTCGGCCCCCTCAAACTGAAACTCTCGGTTGTATGGCGATTCCTCGACCGCAACCGTCACAACCCCCACACACCGGCGATATGAGAATGGACAGATACATCAAGATAGCTGTCGCGCTCATCATCCTGCCGATGCTCGCGGCCTGCCGCAAGGAGGTTTGCTACGACCACTACCCCACCATGGACGTCAGCTTCACATGGGAGCGCGAGTGGGAGCGTGACTATGGCAAGTACCACCTCGACTCATGGGACGAGGGATACTTCGGCGACACATACGACGGATTCCGCCCCGATGTCCCCGAGTGGGTCAACATGGTGCGCTACTTCGAGGATGCCCGCCCCCAGGAACACTTCCTCTCGCCCGACGGCGGACGCCTCATGCTCTCATCGGGCAAGACCACATCCATGCTCCTCTACAACGGTGACACCGAGTACATCATCCTCTCCGACATGGCCTCCCAGTACGAGGCCCGCGCCTCGGCCACACAGCGCTCACGATCGTCGATCAGCTACGTCGCCGAACGCCACCCCGGAGCCCGTACCACCAACCCGCCCGACAAACTCTTCTCGGCCTACATCGAGCACGCCCCGCAGGTAGCCAACCACGAGCTCAAACCGCTACCCGTCAAGATGCAGCCCCTGGTCTACACCTACGTCATCACCTACGAGTTCGAGTACGGCCTCCAGCACGTCGCCCTCGCCCGAGGGGCCCTCGGCGGAATGGCCGAGTCGGTCTACCTACGCGACGGACGCACATCCGAGGAGACGGCCATCATCCTCTTCGACTGCGACATCGCCGACGGATACTGCCGCACACAGGTCCGATCATTCGGCATCCCCGGATTCCCCGACGAGTACTATGGCCGAGCCGAGAATGACCCCGGCGGACGCACATATACCCTCAACCTCGAAGTCATGTTGAAGAACGGCAAGCTGCACGAATTCAACTTCGACATCACCGACCAGATGACACGGCAGCCCCGAGGCGGAGTCATCAAGATCGACGGCCTCCGGATCGAGGACGAGGAGAACCTCAACGAATCCGGCTTCAGCGTCGACGTCGACGACTGGGGCGACCATCAGGACATCGACCTCCCCGTCGGAGTATAAAATCAAAAAAACCGAAAACAAACAAATCATAATAATCAAAAAATCACTATTCATTAACCAATTAAACAATCTCAACCGATGAAAGAAAAACTCTTTTATCTCGCAATGGGAGCACTCATGTTCTCGTCGTGCACTTCGGAAGAAGTGATCGAAGGTGGTTCCGAGATGAACGTCATCTCGTTCGAGAACGTCGTCAACAAGCCCAGCCGTGCCGTCGCCGACGGACAGGAGATGACCGCCTCCGACCTCGACAAGTTCTTCGTCTACGGCTACTACACCAAGCCCGGCCTCACAGCCAACGCCATCCAGGTCTTCGACGGCACCGAGGTCAACAAGGGAGCCGATGGATGGAGCTACGAGGGCAGCCGCTTCTGGGTCCCCGGAGCCACCTACCAGTTCTACGCATACAGCTGCGGCGACCTCCAGCTCAGCAACGCCTACGGCTCGTTCAGCATGAACGGCTCACTGGACACCGATGCCAAGCGTGCGCTCAAAATCACCAACTACATGTGTGACAACACCCACCAGCACGACCTCCTCTATGCCACCAGCGACAAGATCGTCGCTAAGGGCGCAGGTGAGACCAATTCGCGTGTAGCCTTCAAGTTCGAGCACCTCCTCACACGTGTCTTCGCCACCTTCATCACCGAGTTCCCCGATGAGTACAGCGTCGACATCAAGAACGTGAAGATCACCAACATCTTCAACGAGGGTGACTTCGACCCCTTTGCAGTCCCCCAGTGGAATGGTCTGCAAATCAAGCGTACCGGTGGCAATGACCCCTATGTCAACCTCACCAATGAAGGTCAGGTGCTCACCGCCACCACCGAGACTCCCGCCATCTCCAACGGCGTGTTCGTGATCCCCAACAACTATACCTCGGGCGACGCCAACGGCACCGTCTACATCGAGTTCTCCATCGAGGTCCGCAAGGGCAACGACGTAGTCTTCTCGACCCCCATGACCGGCTCGTGGGCTCCCGTATGGAACAAGGGCTACAAGTATAACTACAACATCAAGCTCACCGCTGCTGAGGCAGGCCTCGAAGCCATCATGTTCACCGTCGCCGAGGATGAGTTCGGTAAGTTCTTGGACGGCTCAACCCCCGACCTCACCATCCAGGTTCCCGGCGCCACCCTCCCCGGCACCGGCGACAACACCGGCGAGTAAACCCATCCCTGTTA
>CAMWXQ010000282.1 GCA_947178235.1 uncultured Muribaculaceae bacterium | reverse complement strand
GTCAACAACTACGACTGGATGAAGAATTACAGTTTCCTTGACTTCGCACGCGAGATAGGCAAGCATATCACCGTCAACTACATGATGGCGAAGGACTCTGTGAAGAAGCGTCTGAGCGGCGAGTCGCAGCAGGGAATGTCCTTCACCGAGTTCTCATATCAGCTCTGCCAGGGCTATGACTTCCTCCACCTCTACAAGGAGAAGGGATGCCGCCTCCAACTCGGTGGCTCTGACCAGTGGGGCAACATCACCACAGGCACCGAGCTCATCCGCCGCACCGTCGGCGGCGAGGCGTACGCCCTCACCTGTCCCCTCATCACCAAGGCCGACGGAGGCAAGTTCGGCAAGACAGAGAGCGGCAACGTATGGCTCGATCCCCGCTATACCTCGCCCTACAAGTTCTACCAGTTCTGGCTCAACGTCTCCGATGCCGACGCCGAGAAGTATATCAAAATCTTCACCGAACTCACCAAGGAGGAAATCGAGGAGCTCGTGAAGGCCCAGGCCGAGGATCCGGGCCAGCGTCCCCTCCAAAAGCGTCTCGCCAAGGAGATCACCACCATGGTTCACTCCGCAGCCGACTATGAGGCTGCCGTCGAGGCGTCGCAGATCCTGTTCAGCAACAAGGCGGGCGAGATCCTGCACAAGATCGACGAGGCCACACTGCTCGCCGTCATGGAGGGTGTGCCCCAGTTCAACATCCCCCGCTCGGCAGTCGAGGAGGGCACCAAGCTCGCCGACCTGCTCACCGACGTCGCAGCCGTATTCCCCTCCAAGGGCGAGATGCGCAAGATGGTGCAGGGCGGAGGTGTATCGGTCAACAAGGAGAAGGTCACCGACCCCTACATGGCCGTCGACCCCTCGATGCTTCTGGCAGGGAAGTATATCCTCGTACAGAGAGGCAAGAAAAACTACTATCTCCTGATAGTCAACGATTAACCTAAACAATCCTTACAGACCGGGACCGACCCGGCCTGTAAGGCCTCAAACCTAATACCGATGAACGGACCCCTCACCCGACTGGAACACCTCGTTACCGAGGCTCGCCACCGTGGCCCGCGCCGCCTGGCCGTGGCCTGTGCCGCCGATGCCCACACCCTGCGCGCCTGTGCCGACGCCATGCACGAGGGCGTGGCCACACCTATATTATATGGTGACCGCGAATCGATCCTCAACATCGCCTCCACCGAAGCCATCGACATCACGGGCATGGAGATAATCGATGTCCGCGGTGACGTCGAGTGTGTCCGCGCCGCCGTGGCCGATGTGGCATCGGGCAGGGCCGACGTGCTGATGAAAGGGCTCGTGAGCACCGACAAGTACATGCACGGAATCCTCGACAAGACGGCCGGGCTCTTCCCGCAGGGGGGACTTCTCAGCCATGTCTCCGTGTTCGAGATCCCGGGCTACCCGAGGCTCGTGTGTGGGGCCGACGTCGCCGTCATACCGCTGCCCGACTTCAAGCAGAAGGTCAAGATTGCCGGCTACCTCGCGGGCGTGGCGCGCTCGCTCGGGGTCGTGACGCCTAAGATAGCCGCCATCGCCCCCTCGGAGCAACTCCTCCCCTCGGTCATCTCCTCGACCGACGGCGCCATCCTCGCCAAGATGGCCGACCGCGGCCAGATGGGCGACGTCATTCTCGACGGCCCCCTCTCGCTCGACGTGGCCCTCTATCCCGAGGTTGCCGATGAGAAGAAGGTCAAGGGCTCGCGCGTTGCGGGCCAGGCCGACTGTCTCCTGTTCCCGAACATCGAGAGCGGCAACGTCTTCTTCAAGTGCGTCACCCACATGGCCCACGGCGAGGTAGCGGCGATGGTCGTCGGTACCCGCGTCCCCTGTGTCCTCACTTCCCGCGGCGACTCGCCCAAGTCGAAGCTCTACTCCATAGCCCTCGCTTGCCTCAACGCTTGACACGGCGAATTCTTGAGTTTGGAATGTTGAATTTTGAATTGGAAAATTCATAATTCTCAATTCCTGATTCAAAATTCCCAATTCAAATTTCAAAATTCCAACACTCCCCCCTATGCGACGCATCCTGGCCATCAATCCCGGCTCAACCTCCACCAAGATTGCCGTGTATGACGACACGAAGCCCATCTTCACGCTCTCGCTGCGCCATACCCCCGAAGACCTTGCGCGATTCGCCACGATACCCGAGCAGTTCGAGTGGCGCAAGCAACTCATCGAGCAGGCCCTCGAACAGAAAGGGATTCCCCTCAGCTCCCTCTCGGCCGTCATCGGCCGAGGCGGTATCATACACCCTGTGGAGAGCGGCACATACGAGGTCTCGGACCAACTCGTCCAGGACCTCATCAACGCCCCGATGCAGCACGCCTCCAACCTCGGGGGACTTATCGCACGCACCCTCGCTGACGAGATTGGGGTCAAGGCGTACATCGCCGACCCTGTGGTCGTGGACGAGATGATTCCGTACGCACGTCTGAGCGGTGTGCCCGAGCTTCCGCGACGCTCGATCTTCCATGCGCTCAACCAGAAGGCGATCGCCCGACGCTACTCGAAGGAGACAGGCAAGCCGTACGAGAGCCTCAACCTCATCGTCTGCCACATGGGGGGCGGCATCACCGTCAGCGCCCACCGCAAGGGGCGCGTCATCGACACCACCAATGCCCTCGACGGTTGCGGGCCCTTCTCGCCCGAGCGCTCGGGGTCGCTCCCTCCCGGCCCCCTCGTGCGCCTCTGCTTCTCGGGCAAGTACACCGAGGAAGAACTCATCAAACTGGTGCATGGCAAAGGTGGAATGATGGCCCACCTCGGCACGACATCGGTCCCCGAGGTAATCGAACGCAGCGACGCCGGCGCACTCCACGCCACACTCGTGCTGCGCGCAATGATCTTCACCGTGTGCAAGGAGATCG
>CAMWXQ010000281.1 GCA_947178235.1 uncultured Muribaculaceae bacterium | reverse complement strand
ATACTCTCACGTGCGCGAGGGCAGATACGCTCGTGGTCTACTTCTCGTGCATCGGATTCCGCGAGGTCAAGAAGACTCTGATCGACCCGCAGGAGGATGTGACGCTCAACGTCTTGCTGCCGATGGACACGGAGGTACTGAGCCAGGTCGAGATCGTGGAGCTGAAAAAGCAGACCGGATCCGTCGAGCGGCTCGACATCTCGGACATCAAGCGCTCGCCCGATGCGTCGGGAGGTAGCGTGGAGGCTGTGCTGACGACAATGGCCGGTGTGACTGGGAGCAATGAGATGTCCTCGCAGTACTCGGTGCGCGGCGGAAGCTATGACGAGAACTCGGTCTATATCAACGGCATCGAGGTCTATCGCCCGCAGCTCGTCAGCTCGGGCCAACAGGAGGGCCTCTCGATAATCAACCCTGATATGGTCGGGGCCGTGGGGTTCTCGACTGGCGGGTTCCCCGCGGAGTACGGCGACAAGATGTCGTCGGTGCTCGACATCACCTATCGCCAGCCCGAGGCATTCGAGGGTTCGGTGTCGGCGTCGCTCATGGGTGCGTCCCTCGCCATCGGTCAGGGCACGAAACGTTTCAGCCAACTGCATGGCATACGGTACAAGAAGAATTCGTCGCTGCTGAGCTCGATGGATACCAAGGGTGAGTATGACCCTTCGTTCTTCGACTATCAGACCTCGATCACGGGGCGCATCAACGAGCGGCTGACCCTCTCGCTCCTCGGCAATATCTCGATCAACCGATACCTCTTCACCCCCGCAAACAGGACGACGACATTCGGGACCTCGAGCGACGCAAAGCAGTTCACGGTGTACTTCGACGGCCATGAGCGTGACCGCTTCGAGACCTATTTCGGGGCTCTGTCGCTCGACTGGCGCGTGTCGCGCGGGACCAATCTCCAACTGCTCGGGTCGGGGTATCTCACCAACGAGCTTGTGTCGTACGACATCTCGGGCGAGTACTGGCTCGACCAGGCTGGTACGTCGGAGATCGGCGGCGAGCTCGGTGTCGGACGCTATCACGAACATGCGCGCAACCGACTGAAAGCGTCGGTGATGGCCCTCACCCTGCGCGGTCAGACGGCTCTGAACCGCAACCATACCCTCTCGTATGGCATCAACGTGCAGGGGGAGAAGATCATGGACCGCACGCGCGAGTGGGAGCTGCGCGACTCGGCGGGCTACTCGCTGCCAGCCAATCCCGACCAGTTGCAGATGGTCTACAACCTGGCCTCGCACCATGATGTATCCTCGACGCGAATGGCCCTGTGGGCCCAGGACGCGTGGAAGTTCACGACCGGGGCGGGATTCTTCACACTCAACGCGGGTGTACGTCTGAGCCATTGGAGTTTCAACAAAGAGACTCTCGTGAGCCCGCGCGTGACGCTCGGATTCGTGCCCGAGCGGCATCCGGGGTGGGCATTCCGCGCCGCCACGGGCCTGTACTACCAGGCTCCGTTCTACAAGGAGTTCCGTATGCCCGTGACCGACGAGGCGGGGAACCAGACAATCGTCCTCAATGACAAGATCAAGAGCCAACGAAGTTTCCATCTCATCGGCGGTGCCGACTATACGTTCCGCAGCTTCGGGCGTCCGTTCCGTCTCTCGGGCGAGGTGTACTACAAGGCTCTCTCGAACCTCGTGCCGTACGAAATCGACAACTTGAAAATCGTGTACTCGGGGCTCAACGAGTCTTCGGGGCACGCCGTCGGCATCGACATGAAGCTCTTCGGGCAGTTCGTGCCGGGGAGCGACTCGTGGGTGAGCTTCTCGCTGATGAATACGACCGAGAATCTGCACGGGGTGAAGGTTCCGCGACCCACGGACAGGGGTTACAGCTTCGGTCTCTTCTTCACGGACTATTTCCCGAAGGTCCCGAGGCTGAAATTCTCGCTGCGCGGCATCTTCATGCAGGGTCTGCCGTCGACATCGCCACGATCGAGCCGCGACAAGGGATATTTCAGAATGCCCCCGTACAAGCGTGTCGACGCGGGGCTCTCGTACGCGCTTATCTCGCCCGCCAAGGAGGGGGAGACGCGCACGGGGCTGAAAAAGTATCTGAAAAGTGTGTGGTTGGGTGTCGATCTCTTCAATCTGCTCGACATCACGAACGTGGCGTCGTACTACTGGGTAACCGACGTGAACGACGTGCAGTATGCCGTCCCGAACTATCTGACGCGCAGGCAGATCAACGTCCGACTGAGCGTGGACTTCTGAGGCTCAGCAGAACTGCGAGAGCAGAATCACCAGAATGAGCTCGGGGGCAACCCACTTGACGACGAAGCGGATGAAGGTGAGTGCGCGCGAGTGGAGTGTGCCGTCGTTGGTGACCTGGGCGCGGAAGAAGCTTTCGGGAGCGACCCAACCCATATAGATGCAGAGGAGTATGCCGCCGACGGGGAGCATGATGTTGGTGGCGACGGTGTCGAGGAAGTCGAAGATGGTCATGCCGGCAATCTTGAATCCGCTCCAATCGCCCACGGAGAGCGAGCAGATGGGGCTGAGAACGAGCAGCGGGAGGCAGACACAGAGACAGGCACGGGTGCGGGAGAGGGAGAAGCGTGTCTTCACGAAATTGACCGAGACTTCGGCGAATGAGATGGTCGAGGTGAAGGCGGCGACCGTTAGGAGCAGGAAGAAGAGGGCAGACCACCATTGGGCGCCAGCCATGCGGGCAAAAATCTCGGGGAGAGTCACGAACACGAGCGACGAGCCGGCGAGGTCGGCATCCATGAGGCCGAAGGTCATGACACCGGGGAAGATGATGACACCCATGAGGACGGCGACCATGAGGTCGAGGAGGGCGACGGTGACGGCGGTGCGTGGGAGCTTGGGGGAGGCGGGGAAGTATCCGGCGTAGGGCACGAGGATGCCC
>CAMWXQ010000280.1 GCA_947178235.1 uncultured Muribaculaceae bacterium | reverse complement strand
CGACCCCGCTCCCGCCACCACATTCTCGTTCCTCGACGCCACCACCGTGCTCTCGCGTAAGATCGCCGAGCTCGGCATCTATCCCGCCGTCGACCCCCTCGAATCGACCTCCCGTATCCTCGACCCGCACCTCATCGGCGAGGACCACTACAATACAGCACAGGCCGTCAAGCAGCTCCTCCAGAAGTACAACGAGCTCCAAGACATCATCGCCATCCTCGGCGTCGACGAGCTCTCGGACGAGGACAAGCTCGTCGTGGCCCGCGCACGCCGCGCCCAGCGCTTCCTCTCCCAGCCGTTCCACGTCGCCGAGCAGTTCACCGGCCTCCCCGGCGTCATGGTGCCTCTGAGCGAGACCATCCGCGGCTTCAAGATGATTCTCTCCGGCGAGGTCGACCAGTATCCCGAGCAGGCCTTCCTCAACGTCGGCACCATCGACGAGGCCATCGAGAAGGGCAAGAAGCTCCTGGCCGAGGTCGCCAAGTAAAAGCCATCTCTCCCCATCCATCACCCATCTAACCGACCAGCAGACAAATGACACTCAAAATCATATCGGCCGAAGACATCCTCTTCGAGGGCGAGACCACGGCGGTCCACCTGCCCGGCGCCCAGGGGGCCTTCACGGTTCTCCGCGGCCACGCCTCGCTCATCTCCACCCTCACCCCGGGCCGTGTGCGCTACGCCACCACCGAGGGCGAGAAATCTGTCACCATCGAGGGGGGCATCGCCGACATCGACAGCGACGTCGTCTCCGTCTGCATCTACTGAACCCCCTGTAACACTCCCGACTGAACACAATGGAGAACATCAAGCATATCTTCGCAGCCCTCTTCCTGGGCATCCTCGGAATGCTTCTGCCTGTCCCCGCTGCCGCCATGGCCGCCGACGGGCACGGAGAGGGAGAGGAACAGACCCAGGAGAAGGAAGGGGTCGACGCCCAGGGCATCATATTCGAGCACCTCGGCGACGGCTACGGGTGGGAGGTACCCTTCAACCACCACAAGCGCATCCCCCTGCCCGTCATCGTATGGGACAAGCAGTTCGGCTTCCACGTATTCTCGTCGTCGCACATCACCCACGGCGAGCCGTACACCGACGGCGGCGTAACCTTCAAGCTCGCCGGCAAGGAGAGCGACCACAAGGGTAAGGTCGTGGCCATCGTGGACGGCAAGGAGATCAAACCCACCGTCGACATCTCGATCACCAAAAATGTCTGCGGCGTGTTCATCGCCGTCCTCGTGTGCATCTGGCTCATCATCGACGTTGCCCGCTGGCACAAGGCACAGATGAGCGCCGGCACGATGAAGGCTCCCCGCC
Organism: uncultured Muribaculaceae bacterium; assembly: GCA_947178235.1. Lineage (GTDB taxonomy): Bacteria > Bacteroidota > Bacteroidia > Bacteroidales > Muribaculaceae > Duncaniella. The sequence goes on along the minus strand of CAMWXQ010000280.1, from coordinate 1,570 downwards.
GCCTCACCGGCGCGGTCGAGTTCGTGATACTCTTCATCTACGACGGCGTCATCCGCCCCACGCTCGGCAAGAAGGCCAACCGCTTCGCACCCTACCTGCTCACGGTCTTCTTCTTCATCCTCGTGATGAACCTCCTGGGTCTCATCGTCGTCTTCCCCGGCGGCGCCAACCTCACGGGCAACATCGCCGTGACACTCGTCCTGGCCCTGCTCACCTTCTTCATCACCAACATCTGCGCCACCAAACACTACTGGAAGGAAATCTTCAACCCCGACGTGCCCTGGTGGCTCAAATGGCCCCTCCCCATCATGCCCCTCATCGAGGTCTTCGGCATCTTCACCAAGCCGGCGGCCCTCACCGTCCGTCTCTTTGCCAACATGATGGGCGGACACATGATCGTCATCGTACTCACCCTGCTCATCTTCATCTTCGCCTTCATGGGGCCCGTAGTCACCGGAGCCACCGCCGTGGTCTCCATCATCTTCTCGGTCTTCATGCTCTGCATCGACGTGCTGGTGAGCTTCATCCAGGCCTACGTCTTCACCATGCTCTCGACCCTCTTCATAGCCCTCGGCCAGGAGGAGGGACACGGCGAGCACAAGGAGGCCGAGGCCCACACCGACCTCCCCGCGGCACCCGCCACGGCAGCCAAGTGAACCAATCTCAGAATCAACAAAAAACAAAACCAATCCCATAACCCTGTAAATCTCCCACTATGTTAGCAATGATTTTAGCAGCAATCGAAGGAACTCTCGGTCTCGGCGCATGCATCGGCGCAGCCATCGCAGCCATCGGCGCAGGTATCGGCATCGGTAAAATCGGCGGCTCCGCAATGGAGGCCATCGCCCGTCAGCCCGAGGCAACCGGCGACATCCGAAGCAACATGATCGTCATCGCCGCGCTCATCGAGGGTGTCGCTCTCTTCGCCGTCATCGTCTGCATCCTCGCAATGTTCGTCTGATTCCGCGCATCGGGATTCACCACCCTACACGTCAATAATCCGAAAGATACTATCTGATGGAACTATTCACGCCTGATTTCGGTCTGGTCTTCTGGATGTTCGTGTCCTTCGCCATCCTCTTCGTCGTCCTGTGGCGCTGGGGCTGGCCCGCGATCATGAAGGGAGTCTCCGACCGTGCCGACCTCATCGACAAGGGTGTGGAGTATGCTCAAAATGCCAAGGAACAGCTTGACCATGCCCGCGAAGAGGCGGACAGACAGATAGCCGAAGCCCGCAAGCAGCAGGCCGAAACCCTCCGCGATGCCGAGCGCATGAAGTCGCAGATCATCGAGGAGGCACGCGCCGCCGCCCAGGCAGAGGCCAAGAAGGTGATGGACGCCGCACAGGTGTCCATCGAGCAGGACCGCAAGGCTGCCCAGCAGCAGCTCCGCAACGAGGTCTCGGCCTTCGCTCTCGACATCGCCCAGAAGGTGGTCCGCAACCAGATGAAGGAGGACAAGGCCCAGACCCAGCTCGTCAACTCGCTCATCGACGAGATGGAGACCTCAAAGAACTGAGCCCGCATCCCGCCCCATCGGCATCGCTGACCCTCCACCCCCTCAAATCCAC
>CAMWXQ010000279.1 GCA_947178235.1 uncultured Muribaculaceae bacterium | reverse complement strand
TGTCGTACCCCTGCTGGTTACCTATGGCCTGCGGCCATGCAATCCCCAATTTTCACCTCATTGCATCACTCCTGCGCCCGATACCTCGCAACTTTTGCGAGTTATCGGGCGCAGGACTTTGTGAATTGCCACGAATTAAGCATCTTTTATGTGTTCTTGGATACTAGGATGGCGATGGTGTAAGTCAGGCAGATGGTAATAGCCATTACCTTGTGTCGTTCAATCAGAGAACTTGTTTTTGTGTATAGACGGAATAAGTGATCCTTATGGAAGATGGTGTCAAACGCGAAAATGACCATCACCAAGATGAGGCACATTAGGATTGGAATACCCAGAGGATTGTATAAAATTGAATCATATAAATTCCCACGCATCGCTTCCTTGATCGATCTTGAAGTGCCGCATCCAGGACATTCAATACCAAACAAAAAGTTTATGGGGCATCTCCAAGGAAATACCCCATACGCCAATAGGACAATGCCGTACAATCCTCCCAAAAGGATAAGGGCCAATCTATTGTAGAAGCTTCTTAGAGCCACATTTGAAGTCTGTCCCAGTTGTACTTTTTGGTCAGATTGGTGATATTGAAGATGTCTATGAGCCACCATATTCCGCAGCCACCTCCTGTCAGAAGTTTACCTATTCCGGCTCCTGTCTGGCCCAACATGAACCTGTCAACACCCCAGTATCCGAGGAATACCGAAATCATCAACAAAGTTGTTGTGGACTTGAATGGCACCATTGAAATGTTTGCCCATCTGTCTTCGTTCATTTCAAGCAGTTGTCTTCTCAGATGAGGAAGGAACTGCTCTGGCAAATTGTCTTTGTTTGCCATTATGAACATGTTTACTTCTTGTTCTTTCATGAAGTATTTGTTCTGCCGCGGTCATCCTCTCGTTGGCATTTTAGTATTATACGAAAAAGCGCAGGATTCTGTATCTATTGCCATCCAATTGCTTGAGGCTTCTCGCATTGCCTATGATAGTTGGACGGCAACGCAGAAGCCCACGCCAATATGTAATAAGACATAGCCATATCTGGCTGATACAGCATATCCTATATTACAGATTGATGGGCATCTATCGTTGCATATCCTTGACTATCAATGGAAATTTTGCGAGAATTTCAAGCAATCAAGAATAAGCGCAGATAAACGCTCTTGAAAATTATGTCTGTAAATCGTTCCGTGCGAAATGATTTACTGCGCAAAGATAGCTATTTTTTTGATACCATGCACACAATAGTTTCAAAATATCTCATTTGAGCCGCATGAATCAATCCTCCCCCTTAACCCTTTTTAATATCCTAAGGGTGGGGGGATTGGGGGATTTTTCGTATCTTTGGGCCGGATTTTGCGCGTGTGGCGCATGGCGGTGCCCCGAGGGGTGCCGGTTTTTGTCCGATAATTGTCATAATCCTTTGTAATAACGTGAAGTTCACTAAGTTGCTTATCGGCGCGGTCCTCGCGTCCATGAGTGCCGCCTATGCCGTGGCTGCCGTCGACAATGTGGTCGAGGAGGTGGCTTGGGTCGTCGGCGATACCCCCATATGGAAGTCCGAAATCGAGGAGACTTACCAGAATATGCTCTACGAGAAGACCCCCATCAACGGTGACCCATACTGTGTCATCCCCGAGATGATGGCCATCGAGAAGCTCTATCTCCACCAGGCCGACCTCGACACCGTCCTGGTGTCCGAGAGCATGGTGATGCAGCAGGTCGAGAGCCAGATCAACTTCCTGGTCAATCAGCTCGGCTCGCGCGAGAAGGTCGAACAGTACTTCAACAAGAGCATCCCCGCCCTGCGCAACCAGTATCACGACATGATCGCCAACCGTCAGAAGATGCAGACCGTCCAGTCCTCGCTGACCAAGGACATCTCCGTGACCCCTACCGAGGTGCGCCGGTACTTCGACGCTCTCCCCGAGGACAGCATCCCCTTTGTGCCCCTTCAGGTCGAGGTGCAGATCATCACCGCCGCCCCCGCCGTTCCGCGCGAGGAGATTGAGAACGTCAAGGCGCGCCTGCGCGACTATGCCGACCGCGTCACCCGCGGCGAGAGCGACTTCTCGACCCTCGCCATCCTCTACTCGGACGACGTCGAGTCGGGCAAGCGCGGCGGCGAGCTCGGATTCATGGGGCGCGGCCAGCTTGTGCCCGAGTTTGCCGCCGTGGCCTTCAACCTCAACGACCCCAAGAAGGTGTCGAAGATTGTCGAGACCGAGTACGGCTTCCACATCATCCAGCTGATCGAGAAGCGCGGCGACCGTGTCAACTGCCGTCACATCCTGCTTCACCCCCGTGTCTCTGACGCCGACCTCACCGATGCCGTACACCGCCTCGACTCGCTCCGCACCGACATGGTCGACAAGAAGCTCTTCACCTTCGAGGAGGCCGCCGGCTATGTCTCGGCCGACAAGGATACGCGCAACAACAAGGGCGTGATGGTCAACGAGATGGACCGTACCTCGCGCTTCGAGATGGCTCAGCTTCCCCAGGAGGTCGCCAAGGTCGTCGACCGCATGGAGGTGGGCGATGTCTCGGAGGCCTTCGTCATGAAGAACCCCAAGACCACCCAGGACCAGGTGGCCATCGTCAAGCTCACCAACCGCATCCCCGGCCACCGTGCCAACCTCTCGGACGACTTCCAGCTCATCAAGGGGCTCTACGAGCAGGCGCGCCGCCGCGAGATCCTCGACAAGTGGCTCGCCGACAAGATCAAGAACACATACGTCCGCATCGAGCCCGGGTGGAGGGACTGCGAATTCACCCACAAGGGCTGGATCAAGTCTGATACACGCAAGTAATCCCCGCGCCGAATAATGCGACACTCTCTGACAGCCCTCCTGGCCATCGCCGCCCTCTGGCTGCCGGCCATGGTGGCCGGCAG
>CAMWXQ010000278.1 GCA_947178235.1 uncultured Muribaculaceae bacterium | reverse complement strand
GGGATCGACATCAGAAGTTTGAGGATGCCGGCGCGCTCGGCCGAGCAGTAGGAGGGGAGCTCATAGCTGCGCGCGAGGGACGGGGCGTGGGTCAGATGGTCGTGCTGTTGACACCACACGGTCAGCTTCCCGTCCTTGTCGCGTATCTGGTCGGCGAGCATCCACTCGATTCCGCGCGCGAAGGCATCGTCCATGCGCAGCGCCGTCTCCTTGTCCACCATGTCGGTGAAGGGATGCACACCCGCGCTAACGTCGCGCAGAAGGGTCATGGTATTGACCATCGCGTGGTCGTTGTATGTGACGTGTACCTGATACCCCTGCGGATCGGGCCAGAACTGGGGCCACCCACCCTCGGGATACTGCCCCGAGAGGAGGTATTCGATTCCGCGGACGAACGCATCCTTGTACTCGGGCTTACCTGTGGCCTGGTATATGTAGGCAAGGAAGCGCATCTGCATCACCGTTGCGCCGTTGTCCGTGGTCGAGTCGTCGGTGCGTCCCTTCTCGGCGATGACGCTGTCGAGCTCTGCCTGGGTGTGGCGGCGTCCCATGTCGATGTTCTTGGGCCACCCGCCCGTCACGCGCTGGTATGCGAGCACCTGCCTGCCGACCGAGTCAGCCGTGGCCGAGCGCAGGAACGCGGTGTTGGTCCGTTTGAGCTCGTTGTTCTTCGGATGGTGCATAACACCTCGGGGATGACGGCCACCCATGCGGGGACGCTCGCCTCTCTGCGGGTGCTGTCCCATGGCCGGCATCGCCACTGACGCGGCGAGCAGCATCGCCGCCGCCACTTTGACTAATGTGTTCATTGGTAAAAAGATTTGGTTTCCTGTCACAAAGGTAATCAAAAAATTTGGCAAATACCACAGAAACCCCTAAATTTGCATCGCTGAATCAAGAGGGGTGCCCGCACCGACGCGGGCTGAGATCATACCCTTGGAACTTGAAGCGGTCCGTACCGCCGTAAGAACTTGACAGATGGCCCGAGCATCGTCCGTGGCCGTGGCAGGCACCTCTATTTGATCATGGCAGTAATCTAAAACCAGACTGATATGACAATAGAGATCAACGGAAAGGCCCTACACGCACCAGACGGATGCAATACCCTATCACAACTTCTTGACTTCGCGGGGCTCACAGGCCCCGGACAGGCCGTGGCCGTGGACAACAAGGTTGTACCGCGCGCCGCGTGGGACACCACACCCCTGTGCGAGGGGATGAAAGTCACCGTCATCCGTGCCGTCTGCGGCGGTTGAGGCCATGGAACTCATAACCATCACTCCCCCCTACCTCTACCGCGGCGAGGGGGAGGCCATCACCGCCATGCTCATCGGCGGAGAGTACTCACGCATACACATACGCAAACCCGACGCGACCCCGGCGGAGATCCGAGCCCTCGTCGAGGAGATTCCACCCGCACTGCGCGGGAGGCTGACACTCCACGACGGCTTCGGCATAGCCGCTGAGACAGGGGTCGGCGGACTACACCTCAACCGCCGCAACCCCGCCGCCCCCGACGGGTGGCGCGGACTGTTGAGCAGATCGCTGCACTCTGTCGCCGAGGCCGCGGAGCTCGACCCGCGATTCGACTACGCCTTCCTCAGCCCGATATTCCCCTCCATCTCCAAGCCCGGCTACCGCGCCGAATTCGACCACACGGAACTCCGTGCCCTCCTCGCCTCCAAACCCAACATCTATGCCCTCGGTGGTGTGACCCGCGGACACCTCGCCGAACTCGCCACGCTCGGTTTCCACGGGGCGGCGATGCTCGGGGCGGCGTGGAGGCGCGTCATCGACCCCGCCCAGTTCGCCCTGCAACTCATCACCTCGGGCGAGAGCCCCGAAGAGGTCATCCGCGGCGCCCGCGAGGCGGTCGAGGGTGGTTGCCGATGGGTACAGATAAGGATGAAGGATGCCCCGGAGAGCGAGGTTGCCCGCGTGGTGCGCGAGCTTGCCCCGCTGCGCCAGAGCCGCGGCATCATCCTCCTCGTCGACGACCATGTCGGTCTCGCCGCGCGGATGGAGGGCATCGACGGCGTACATGTCGGCAAGCTTGATATGCCCGTCGCCGAGGCACGCCGCCTCCTCGGCCCCGCAAAGATTCTCGGCGCAACGGCCAACACCACGGCCGACCTCATCGCCGCCGCCCGCGACGGAGCCGACTACATCGGCCTCGGCCCGTACAGATTCACCACCACAAAGAAGAACCTCAGCCCCGTACTCGGGCTCGACGGGTACCGCCGCATCCTCGCCGAGTGCCATGCCGAGGGGGTCGGGCTCCCAGTCACCGCCATCGGCGGAATACTCCCCGAGGATGTCGCCCCGATACTTGCGACAGGGGTCTCGGGGATTGCCGTCAGCGGCGCGATACTCCACGCCACCGACCCGCGCAGGGCCACCGAAGAATTCGTCACGAAAATCAACCAAACACATATATATAATGGATAAACTCATCATCGGAGGCCGCGAGTTCGGCTCGCGCCTCTTTATCGGCACCGGCAAGTTCCGCAGCAACCAAGTCATGGAGGAGGCCATCAAAGCCTCGGGCACCGAAATGGTGACCGTAGCCATGAAACGCATCGACATGGAGAACCGCGAGGATGACATGCTCCGCCACGTCGCCCACGAGGGGATCCAACTGCTCCCCAACACCTCCGGCGCCCGCAACGCCGAAGAGGCCGTCCTCGCCGCCCAGCTCGCCCGCGAGGCATTCGGCACCGACTTCCTCAAACTCGAAATCCATCCCGACCCCAAATACCTCCTCCCCGACCCGGTCGAGACGCTCCGCGCCACCGAGGAGCTCGCGAAGATGGGCTTCAAGGTCCTCCCCTATATCCAGGCCGACCCGGTTCTGTGCAAGCGGCTCGAAGATGCGGGCGCGGCAACCGTCATGCCCCTCGCCGCC
>CAMWXQ010000277.1 GCA_947178235.1 uncultured Muribaculaceae bacterium | reverse complement strand
CTCGTCGGTGATTTCGGCCCAGAGCATATCTTTGAGCTCCTGGATGCCCTGGCCTGTGACGGCGGAGATGAATACGTGGGGGACACCCTCGGGTAGGGTGGGTATGATCTCCTCGCGGAGCTCGTCGTCGAGCATGTCGCTCTTCGAGATGGCGAGGAGGCGGGGTTTGTCGGCGAGCTGCGGGTTGAACTGTTCGAGCTCGGCGGCGAGTATGTCGTACTGGGCCTTGATGTCATCGGCGTCGGCGGGGACCATGAAGAGGAGCACGGCGTTGCGCTCGATGTGGCGGAGGAATCGGAGGCCGAGCCCCTTGCCCTCGCTCGCGCCCTCGATGATGCCGGGGATGTCGGCCATCACGAACGATCGGCCGCCGCGGTACTCGACGATGCCGAGCTGAGGCTCCATGGTGGTGAAGGGGTAGTCGGCAATCTTGGGACGGGCTGCCGATATGGCCGAGAGGAGGGTGGATTTGCCCGCATTGGGGAATCCTACGAGGCCGACGTCAGCCAGGAGTTTTAGCTCCATGATGATGCTCTTCTCGATGGCGGGCTCGCCGGGCTGGGCATAGCGCGGGGTGCGGTTGGTCGCGCTCTTGAAGTGCCAGTTGCCGAGGCCTCCGCGGCCACCTTTGAGGAGCTTGACCTCCTCGCCGTCTTCGGTGACCTCGCAGAGAAACTCGCCTGTCTCGGCGTCGAACACTACGGTTCCGCAGGGTACGTCGACGATGACGTCCTCGCCGTCCTTGCCGAAGGATCGTCCCGCTCCTCCGCTCTCGCCGTTGCCGGCAAAGATGTGGCGGCGGTAGCGCAGGGGGAGGAGTGTCCACATGTGCGAGTTGCCGCGGAGTATGATGTGGCCTCCGCGTCCGCCGTCGCCGCCGTCGGGACCGCCTTTGGGTACATATTTGGCTCGATGGAAGTGGCGCGAACCGGCGCCCCCCTTGCCCGACCGGCAAAGGACTTTGACGTAGTCTATGAAGTTGGAGTCAGCCATATTTTAGTTGAAAGTTGAGAGTTGGGTATTATGGGTCTAATAAGTCTTATAGGTCTAATAAGTCTTATAGGCCCTATAATATAATAAGGCGTATGGGGTGTATAATGTTCTGTCAGATCCGACCTTTCTCCATCATCTCGCAGGCGCGGTGGTAGTCGGTGGGGGAGCCGATGTCGATCCATGTGCCTGAGATGGGGAAGAAGGTGACCGAGGCACCGTCGGCGATGGCCTGTTCGATGAAGTCGGGGGCGTCGGTGCGCTCGCCGGGTGCGAGGCGCGCGAGGAGGCGGTTGGAGATGAGGTAGATGCCGGCGTTGGCGAAGTAGGAGTATGAGGGTTTCTCTTCGAGCCCCTTGACCACATGGCTGTCGGGGTCGGTGGAGAGTATGGCGTAGGGGACCGAGACGTTATAGGGTATCGCGGCGATGGTGATGTCGGCGCGGCGGGCGCGGTGGTGCAGGTAGAGCTCTTCGAGGGGGAGGTCGGTGAGGAGGTCGGCGTTCATCACCAGTGTATCCCCCTCCGCAGGCACTCCGCAGAGGGTAGCCGATCCGAGAGTACCCATCGGGAAGGTCTCGCGTACGGTGCGGACCGAGGGGCGCGTCATGCGGAAGTACTCTTCGATCTGCTCGGCGAGGTAGTTGGTGGTTACGGCTATATCCTTGACCCCCATCGAGGCGAGGGCGCGGATATTGTATTCGATGATCGGGCGGTCGCCAACGCGCAGGAGCGGTTTGGGTGTGGTGAGCGTGAGCGGACGGAGGCGTTCGCCCTTGCCACCCGCCATGAGGATTGCCCTGATGGGGAGGCGGTTGGGTGTGACGGCGGTGTCGATGAGTTCGGTGAGGCGTCCGTTGGCATCGGTGAGGGGGATGAGGCGGATGCCGCGCATACGGAGGTCGCGTATGCACTCGACGGCATCGGCCTGCCCCTCGGTGACATGGCCGAACTCCCTGTGCATGGTCTCGGCCACGGGTGAGTCGAGCTGCAATCCGCGGAGCAGTCCGCGGCGGAGGTCGCCGTCGGTGACGGTGCCCGCGACGCGACGATCGGCGTCGAGGACGATGAGAGTCATCGGTGCCCCCGAGGGGAGCGTGTTGAGGCTGCGCAGCGCATCGAGGATGGTGGCGGTGGCGGGTATGGAGTGGTGGTCAAGCATTGGCTCGGAGATGTCTCATGAGTGTTTCGGCGATGATCCAGTCGAGTGGGGAGTCGAGGTCGACGCTGCGCTCCCGCGGCATCGGTACAGGTATGCGTCTCGGGAAAGCTCCGAGCGGCATACGGCGGAGCGACGCGGGGTTGATGGCATAGACGGCGCCGTTCATCTGCCACGCCTCGGGGGCGTCCTGGCGGCGGGTGATGAGGCCGTCCCCCTTGGAGACGTGCAGGTACCCCTCGGAGGTTGTCTCGAAGCAGTCATAGTAGGGGTTGGCGGCGGCGGGGGCGACGGTGACGGCCATGTCGCACTCGGGTGTATAGGCCGCGAGCGTGGCGCGTACATCGTCGGGTGTGCGCAGCGGCGAGGTGGGTTGGAGGAGCAGGACGCAGTCGTATGCGAGCCCCTCGCGGTCGGCCCAGTCCATCACGTCGATCATCACCTCGCGCGAACCGATATTGTCGCCGCCGAGAGCCTCGGGGCGGGTATAGGGGACGGCGAGGCCACACTCCTCGCGGGCGACGCGGGCGATCTCGGGTGAGTCTGTCGAGAGGATGATGTGCGAGTCGGGCGCCACGGCGCGGGCGGCGTCGACGGCATAGGCGATGAGGGGGCGTCCGCACATGGGCTTTATGTTCTTGTGCGGGATGCCTTTGCTGCCTCCGCGGGCGGGGATGATGACGAGGGGGGTCATAGCGGGGAGATGTCGTGGAATTTCTTGTTGCGGAGCGTATCGAGCGGTGTCTCGGCGATGGCCTTTACCATCGTTGCGAG
>CAMWXQ010000276.1 GCA_947178235.1 uncultured Muribaculaceae bacterium | reverse complement strand
GGGTTATGTTGTCGCAAATCTCCTCTACCGAGGCCATGTTGTGGGTCGAGAATATCACGGTTGAGCCCTCGTTTTTGAGCTTCAATATCTCCTCCTTGAGCAGATTGGCATTGATGGGGTCGAAACCCGAGAACGGCTCGTCGAAGATGAGGAGTTTGGGGCGGTGGAGGACAGTGACTATGAATTGCATCTTCTGGGCCATACCCTTCGAGAGTTCGGTGATTTTCTTGTCCCACCACGAGGATATGCCGAATTTATCGAACCACTCCCTGAGCTCTCTCGCCGCGTCTGCGCGGCTGAGCCCTTTGAGACGGGCAAAGAAGATTGCCTGCTCGCCTACCTTCATGTTCTTGTACAGGCCTCGCTCCTCGGGCAGATAGCCTATATTCTCTACATCGGCCTGGGTCAACCGGTGTCCGTCGAAGAGTACCTCGCCCGAGTCGGGGGCGGTTATATGATTGATGATGCGTATTAGTGTTGTCTTGCCTGCTCCGTTGGGCCCGAGAAGTCCGTAGACCTTTCCCTCGGGGACGCTGAGGCTCACGTCGTCGAGGGCCTTGTGGCCCGCATACGATTTCTCGACGTGGTTCACTTGCAGTATGTCCATCTGCTGAATATGGTTTATATGGATTGGTTACGTAAAGTTTGACGCAAAAGTATGAAAAAAGTTTCATATCTGAGTGCAACTTTTTCTATCTTTGTGCGTCCAATGCATTAAACCCCTTGTACCCGATGTCCCAGCCACAATCCGACAGAGAACAGCGTTTCCTCGCCGTCATAGGCGAGAACCGCCGTATGCTCTGCAAGATATGTTACATGTATGCTGCTGACGGTGAGCACTTCAATGACCTCTACCAGGAGGTGCTCGCCAATCTGTGGCAGGGGCTTGACACATACCGCTCCGAGGCGAGCATGGGGACATGGCTGTACCGTTTGGCACTCAACACGTGCGTCACATATCACCGCCGCAACATTCGCCACTCCGATGGCCGTGTCGCTCTCGATGATGCCGTCCATATCGAGGGGGATGCGGGGGACGACACCCACATGAGGCAGCTACACACTCTGTATCGGCTCATTTCGGGCCTTTCACCGCTCGACAAGGCATTGATACTCATGTGGCTCGACGAGAAGTCATATGACGAAATCGCCGACCTCTCGGGCCTGTCGCGCGGGAATATCGCCACCCGCCTCAGACGCATCAAACAGAAACTCGTTGACCGTAACTCAGAAGAGCTATGACAGATAAAGATATTGACCGGCTCAGACGCCAGTGGCGTGAAGCCGACATAATACCCAATGCCCATCGAGGGGATACAACCCGAATGGTGGACAACCCCAAGGTACGCGAGAGCCTGCGGGACAGGTATGCACGCCTGTGCCTGCGGATGGTGTGTGTGTGCCTCCTCGCAATGGTCATCGCCGCCGAGACCTTCACAATAATGCCCCTCTATGCCATCTTTCTCGAAGTCTATTTCGTGGTGATGCTCGGTTTTCAGCTATGGTCTTACCACAAGGCCAGAGGCATCCGACTTGGAGAGATGTCGGTGTGCGAGGCCATACGCAGTGTCCGATACCTCGAAAGGCTGCGTGTCATCAAGCGTCTCACCGGTCTCGTGCTCGGTGTCCCGCTCATTATATATATGTTGGTGTATATGGGTAACCTCTTCGGGGCATCCTATATGTCGGTGTGCATCGGCGGAGCCGTGATCGGCGGTGTGATGGGGTGGTTCATCAACCGTCATGCCACGGGCTTGCTCACGTCGCTCCGCGAGGAGCTCGGCGACAAGGATGAGGCTAAGGGAGACTGAATTTCTTTGCATCTTACCTTATTTATTCGTACCTTTGTCCCTATAATCAAAACCAAAAATGATGAAGAACATCAACGAAAGAATACAGGCTTATCGCCAAAAGATGGCCGAGGCAGGGATCGAGGCCGCCCTCCTACCCCGCACCGACGACCATCTGAGCGAATATATCTCGGCCCACTGGCACATTGTCCGCTACCTCAGCGGATTCACCGGCTCGGCCGCCACGATGGTGATTACACGCGACAAGGCCCTCCTGTGGACCGACTCGAGATATTTCCTACAAGCTGCCCGTCAGCTCGAAGGTACCGAAGTCATTCTGATGAAGGACGGCCTCCCCGAGACACCCTCGACCACAGATTGGCTCATCGCCAATCTCCCTGCGGGTTCGACGCTCGGCATCAATGGTATGCTGATTTCGGTCGATGAGGCTGCCCACCTCCGCTCGCGTCTGGCTGCCGCAGACATCAAGTTCGACACCACATTCAATCCCATCGACGAGGTTTGGGCAGACCGTCCCGCACTGCCCGACGGCAAGGCGTTTGTACACGACGTCAAGTACTCGGGCGAGACGGCTCAGTCGCGTATGGAGCGTGTGCTCGCCGAGACCCGCAAGGCGGGGGCAGACTCTTATGTCGTGGCCCCGCTCGATGAGATCGCTTGGATTCTCAACTTGCGCGGTTCGGATGTCCCGCACAATCTCCCCGTCGCCACTGCATTCCTCTACCTCGCTCCCGAGGGGTCTGTCCTCTTCATGGACGATGTGAAGATGACCCCCGAGGTCAAGGCACACCTCGATGCCGCGGGTGTGGCTGTGATGCCCTACTCCGGTCTGACCAGGTTCCTCGCCGGGCTCCCCGAGGATGAGAAAGTGCTCGTGAGCGGCGACCGCACTCCCGAGGCAGTCGCCGATGCCATCGGCGGCGTGGTCGTCAAGGCTCCCTCACCCTTGCAGATGCTCAAGGCGGTCAAGAACCCGACGCAGATCGATGGTGTCCGCCGTGCCCATGTGCGCGACGGCGTCGCCATGGTCCGTTCGCTCATGGAGATCGAGCGCACTATCAAGGAGGGCAAGCCCCTCCCCGAGCTTGATGCCGAGGAGATCCTCCTGCGCCATCGCAAGG
>CAMWXQ010000275.1 GCA_947178235.1 uncultured Muribaculaceae bacterium | reverse complement strand
CTCGATACACTTATAGTCCTCGTCGAACGTGGTGAGGCCGACTATGAACGGTATCTTCTCGTTGTGCCTTGCGTCGGTGGCCAGTCGGTCGAGTTCGATGCTCTTTTCCTCGGTCTTTGCCTGCGGGTAGTCCTGTTCGGTGAGGAATGGTCGATAGGCATTCACTAGGTACGGCATATCGTTGCCCCAGTCCATGAGTGGGAATCTGCGCCTGTCGTCAGTGTCGCTCCCTTTTCGTCCGACGCCGACGATGAGGATATTCTTCTTCGAACTGACTGACGAGGCGAGGCGACGGACATCCTCGCGGGTCATCACATATGGCATCTCCACGAAGGCCACCACAGGAAGCTTCGTAATGTCGTATAGATTCTCGAGCATATCCTTGATATAGTCATGTTCCTTGGTGTGGATCCATACGACTGGGGTGGATCTGTGCAGTCGCCAAGCTGCCATGCGCGCCATAGTCGTACCGCCGACGCCTGGTACATGCGTGATCCATGCATTTTTGTACGGAGAGGCCTCGATCCATGATTTGACGGATTCGACCAGTTTCTTCAACTGTGTGTTTTCGACAGGCCACCCATCCCTGATACCCGCCCAGGGACATTGGGCCTCCCCACGGTAGAATGAGCTCTTTGCCAGCTCCGATGTATAGCAGTCATCTTCCATAATCAGGAGATCCATGAATCTCGACATGGAGTTGAACGTAGCCTTGTCGATTTTTCCGATTGCCGTTGGGTCTCCCGAGCGGTAAGGCATCGTGTATACGTTCCCGTCCTTGGCCTGACGCCGCGGTCGCAATTGACCTGAGATTACTTCCGTAAGTTGACCGAGACTGCATACTGCTCTCTGCGCCTCCTTGAATTTGACATCGAGGTCTTTGTCGGCGGTATCAAAATAGATATATTTGACCTCGACGTCGATATGCTCGACGAGTGCTTCGAGGACCGAGTTGTTCCAGTTCTTGTCCCTCAGAGCCGAGACAGCTACAACCATCTGATAGCCTTTCGAGTTGATTTCTTCGGCCAGTAGGCTGACCAGATTGTTGAGCTTAGACCTATGCTTTTTTAGCCATTTCCTGTAATCTACAGATGGCACTCCGAGTTCTCCCTCTATACCATCTGCCATATAATATATAGGTGAGAATGGTGAGCGCGCGAGCGATGTATGTTTGCCTGACTGCTGAATATCCTTTGGGGCAAGTATGCGCGTGATATTATCCCGGCCATACACTGATCCCATACCGCCGTCAGAGAATGTTGATGGGTCGAAATCTATCACGAGCCCCCAGTCGACCCTCGAAAGCAGTTCGAGTTCTTGGGTCGGGGCACAACCTTTCTCGGTGACGAGGATGTAGAATACCCCGTCTCCAACAAAATTCTCCGCCTCTTCGAATATTTTGTGAGGGGCTTCGGGGATGTCTATGAAGTCCTCGGTGGTTTTCAGCACCGACGGGGTAAGGTAACGGTTGATGAATTTGGCGGTGAGTTCGCAGATTTTATTCACATTATCCTCAGTGAGATCTTTCCCTTTGTGGTGGGTATCATTCGAGTACAGCGTCCTGTCTGCGATAAAACTGAAATCTATATCTGCCTCCTCTACACTCGCTGATGGGTGTGGATATTCAGAGAGTTTGCTATTGTTGGCGTATAAGAGCTCGATGGCTTCGGGCAGGTTAAAACTATGATACAATTTTCGACCGTCAGCCGACAGCTCGTCCCAGTTTTCCTGCATATGTAGTTTGATCGCATACTCGATAGCGTCGCTGAAAAGCATTCCGGCGGTGTTCAGTGTCTGTGCCCGATCGCGTTTCTGATCGTCATTCATGTTAGGGTCATTACTGCGGTTGTATTGGCTTAGATTTTTGATCGCAGCCTCATACTTTTCTAAAACTGTATCGAGCGAAAAGAGATTGGGAATATTGTTTGCCATAAGGTCGGAGGTATGATAAGGTCTTGAAATTTCCGGTACAACGCCTGAGTACCAAATTCTGAACAAAGATAATGAAGTTTCTGTAAAAATCCAACTATTTCTCGAATGATTTTGTGCGTATTCCTTTGGTATGAGGGAAAATATCCTTACCTTTGCGAAAACCCGATCAGATATGAAAAAGTTATTCTTCGTTGTACTGTGTATATTCGCTGTCATGTCTGTGGCGGCGAAGAATGATGCCCGGGCGGATATATTCTTCACCAACGGCGAGGTGCTCGAAAATGTCGAGTTGAAGCTTCCCGGGAGTTGGTTTGACAAGGTAGAATATTTCATCGACGGGAAGAAGCATAAGGTACATGCCGACAGCGTTGATCACCTTCTCCTGTACCACGTCGATGCTCCCGAGCGAAAAGCATACCTGCGCAGGAACTATATCGGCCAGTATGATTTCAAGAAGAACGAACTCATCGATTGGAAGGCCCAGAACTGGCAGGTGCTCGAATCTGCGGGCGAACATCTGCTCTATTGGGTGTCGTCCTGGAAGGTCAAGGTCGGCAAGGATAAATTCACCTTCAACCTCGGTGCTTACGAGGGTGCCCGTCGCACTCCATACTATTTCCAGAAGCCGACGGACCCGATAGCGTTAAACATCCCCTCCAACTTCTACCGCCCAGGTGCCACAAGAGAATGGCTTGCGGACTATCTCGCCGATGATCCCGAGATAGTCGGGCGTATATCGGACAAGGGCTATTTCAGCAAGAAACAATCCGACTTTCTGAGGCACGGCAACGCCGCCAACCCATTCTACTACGAGGACATCGCCGTGGATTACAATCCCGTGAAATAATAACCGATACAGAACCTCCTTCTCAGAGTGTCCCGCGCACTTCTCCGAAGGAGGTTGTTGTATGGCACTTACCGACTCAAAAACAAAAAAGACCTGCGGGCACTGGACCTGCAAGTCTTTTTGCGGAGAGGACGAGATTCGAACTCGTGGATAGGATTGCTCCCATCGTCGGTTTAGCAAACCGGT